>JADFOC010000096.1 GCA_022563075.1 Pseudomonadota bacterium | reverse complement strand
GTGAAGTAGTTTACGACGATCTTCCGGTGCTCGTGACGGATCGTGTGGGAGAGGAAGGCAAAGGTTTTCGTTACCTGCTCGATGGTCTGAACGCGGAACGCATACTGGTTGCCGCCGAAGCGCTGGGGATCGGTCGAGCGGCGATAAACAGAGCCGTGAACTATGCCAACGAGCGGGTGGTGTTCAATCGTCCAATCGGGCAGAACCAGGGCATAGCCTTTCCGTTAGGCGAAGCGCATATGCGCCTGGAAGCGGCCGGTTTCGACCCGGATGCCATGTCCTCTTTATTCACACGCCTGCTGGCCAATAATCGTTTCGGCCGACGCCCGCCTGAATTTCTTTTATCTCACCCGGTCACCGAATCGCGGATTGCCGATGCCCGGGGCCGCTCCTCTCGCTATCCAGCGAAGCAGTACAGCGGCAACCTCGAATACCAAATTATGCGGGCCCGTGTGGTTGCGCATTATGCGACAGACAAAGCCGCTCTCGTGTCTAACTACCGGCAGTTGTTGGCCGAGAGCACGAGCGAATTCACCCGCGATGCCAATCGTTACGGGCTGGTTGTCGCTTACTGGGAGGATGAGCAGTATCGTCAGGCAAACGAGACCCTCGCTCCGCTGCTGCTAAAAGAACCGAACCGCATTAGTTATGTGGTAACCCAGGCTGAAATTTATACGGCACAGAATGAACCAGGCCAGGCCATCGTCTTTCTGCGTCGCCACTTGGAGATTAATCCCGATAATCATCCACTGACCATGGCTTTTATTGAAGCCCTGACGGAAGCCAGAGACTATAGCGATGCCGCGCGAATCATGGAAAAACACACCCAGGTCAGGCCTAACGATCACCTCCTGTGGTATGAATTAGCCGAGACCCAGGGTCAAGCCGGTAACATCAGTAAGGTGCACCAGGCTCGAGCCGAGTATTTTCGATTGGTTGCCGATTACAGAAAAGCGCGCGAACAATTGCAGTTCGCCCTGCGCATAGAAACCGACAACGGTGCCGCGCCGGCAGTGGAATCCCGAATTCGTCAAAAAATTCGAGACATTGAACAACTTCAAGCCGCCTTGAGCGGCTGAAAATTCTGTCGCGACAACGCCCCGCCCGATTAGGCCCTTCCTCTCACCTGCAACTGGTTGTCAGCGGCAAAATCCAACATTCTCTGCAATGGTATCATTGCCTTGGCGGCGAGATTCGCATCCACCTCTATTTCATTGGACCCATCGCTTAAAGATTCATAGAGACTCTGCAGCGAATTCATCCCCATCCAGGGACAGTTCGCGCAACTTCTACAGGTCGCATCATTACCGGCGGTCGGCGCGATAATAAATTGTTTGTCCGGAGCGACCTGCTGCAACCGGTGAAATATCCCCTGATCGGTTGCCACGATAAATTGCGGGTTATCGAGAGTCTTGGCGGCATTGATGATCTGCGTGGTGGAGCCAATCACATCGGCTATTTCCAAAACTGCCGCTGGCGATTCCGGGTGAGCCAAGATCGCGGCGTCGGGGTATACCCGGCGCATATCCAGCAGACCTCGCACCTTAAATTCTTCATGTACGATACAGGCCGCATCCCACAGCAGCATGTCGGCGCCAGTAGTTTTGCGGATATAAGAACCAAGGTGTTTGTCAGGCGCCCAGATGATTTTTCGACCTTGCTCCAGCAAATGTTCCACCACGTCCACGGCGATGCTGGAGGTGACCACCCAATCAGATCTGGCTTTAACAGCGGCAGAGGTGTTGGCGTAGACTACTACGATTCGATCGGGATGGGCGTCGCAAAATGCCGAAAATTTGTCGATGGGACAGGCTATGTCGAGGGAACAAGTCGCTTCCAGCGTGGGCATGAGGACAGTCTTGTGCGGACTCAGGATCTTGGCAGATTCCCCCATAAAGCGCACCCCCGCCACGATCAGGGTATCGGCATCGCAGTCGCGGCCAAACTTGGCCATCTCCAGGCTATCACCGACGAATCCAGCGCTTGCTTCGGCCAGGTCTTGCAAGTCAGGACTGGTGTAGTAGTGAGCCACCAGTCGTGCATTTTTTGCGGCCATTAACTGCCTGATGGGATCCAGGTATTGCGCTTGCTGGGCCGGATCCAGTCGATCGGCAGTCAGCGCGCTGTCCAGATACTGCCTGACGATTGCCGTATCTGCCGCCAGTGTAGCTTGAGGGTCTTGCGTATCCGTCTGACTCATAAACGGCCTCTATGAAAAGCACAGACTCGACATTTTACCACATGCCGCGTTTTGATTAGTAACAGCGAGGGATCAGGCGCCTAAACGCCAGTTTAGCAGTCAAAAACGAGCTATTTGTTTTGAATTTTTCAGTGAGGGGATAATGGTGGGGCGTGGGAGATTCGAACTCCCGACCAATTGGTTAAAAGCCAACTGCTCTACCGACTGAGCTAACGCCCCTCGCGAGGGCGACATAGTACTATCAAAATAAAAAAAGACAAGCCGTGCCAGCTACTTTTTGCTAATAGAGGTCATTGATAACGCGTTGGATCATCGACCCCGGCTTGGTCGAAACCTTGGCGACGAAATCGGCAACTTTCGCAGCGTCCGCAAGCCTGTCCTTCAGAGTCTGCCTGGTAGCAGGATACCGTTGCACTGAAATCAACACCGAGGCGCATTCCTGTCTTGATGATCTCGGCCTTGCTCAAATTGATTAGCGGAGTTTCCAGATTGATCACTCCTCCTTCGACACCAGTCTTGGTTGCCAGCTTAATTACTTCCTGAAACGCCGCGATATATTCGGGGCGGCAGTCAGGATACCCGGAATAATCCAACGCATTAACCCCGATAAATATTGCACTGGCCTCGACCACCTCAGCCCAGGACAAGGCATGTGCGAGAAACACCGTGTTGCGTGCGGGCACGTAGGTTACCGGGATACCCTCCGTAGCGTGCTCGGGTATGGCTATAGCAGAATCGGTCAATGCCGAGCCTCCGAATTCTCCGATGGGCAGCTTAATAATTTTATGCTCCAGCACTTTGGCAGATTGCACTACGGTTTGGGCTGCGACCAACTCGCTAGTGGATCTCTGTCCATAGTCAAAACTCATCGCATAGCAATCGTATCCCTGAGTACCGGCGATCGCTAGACAGGTAGCCGAATCCAAGCCGCCGGATACCAGAACTATTGCGCTTTTCTTGGTGGTCGATGTGGTCATGACATTTCGGTGAAAAGATGTTTGGATTTTTACTAGTTCGAATTAGCGTGTGAGCTTCCCCGCTTAAATTTCCATAACAGTTAAAATATTACCTACCTGGTTCACCACCCCAGATGTATTTATGCATCTGTATTTGCATCCGCACCCGCAGCGAATCTGCTAACACCCACTGGGCAAGCTGCGCGGGTGAAAGTTCTTCATGAGACGGAGAAAACAGGACTTCTTCCACTCTATTTGACAAATCGAACTGGTCAATTTTTGCTTTTGACCATTCATAGTCTTTACGATCACAGATTACAAATTTCACTTGATCTGTCGGCTTCAACAAGGAAATATTTTCGAAATGGTTCTTGTCGCATTCTGACGAGCCAGGTGTCTTTAAATCCAGCACAATGCACACCCGCTTATCGATGCCGTCGACTGATAATGCGCCACTGGTTTCGAGTGACACTTCATAGTCTGCATCACAGAGCATGGTCAGCAGCTCCTGACTATTAGATTGCGCCAGTGGCTCCCCACCGGTCATGGTCACATAGCGGCAATTATACTGATCTACTTTTGTTTTGATGGCGGTCAATTCCAGCAGCTCTCCCCCTGCGAACGCATACGCCGTATCACAGTACTGGCAGCGTAGTGGACACCCGGTCAACCTAACGAAGACGGTAGGAATACCCACCGTCTTTGCTTCGCCCTGCAACGAGTGAAAGATCTCGGTGATGCGCAGTGTTTTTGAATGGCTCATCTTGGTTTAATCGAATTGTTTATCGCAAGACCATAGCATCGTGCCATTATTTTTGCGCTATGCTTTGCTTACCGACAGTGAGCTTAGTCGAGGGATAACAGGCGCGTATCAGCCAGATTGGCGACACCGGTGTTCGGAAATCTTGTTTTTATGTCATTCAGCAGTTGTCGGGCCTGAGCAATATTTCCCAACCCCTGATAGGCGAGCCCGAGGCCGTACATCGCATCCGGTAATTTGGCAGAATCCTGATACCGATCCATGATGATCTCATAAGCATCCCGCGCTTCTGCATATCGGTTCAGGTACAGAAAAGCTTGTCCCTTCCAATAATGTGCATTAGTCACGAATCTACCGGCAGGATAAACACTCAAGTACTGATCAAATTCGGCGATGGAGCGCTTGAAGTTACTGTTAATCACCGAGTCATAGGCCATCTGATAGAGCTGTTGCTCAGTCAATACTGCCGGCTGCAAGGTGCCTCGGCCACTACTTCGCACCGTATTCCGCACGCTAGACTGGGTTCGCCGGTCAGTGGCCGGGATGGCTGTGACTGGCCGCTCGATGGTCGCCACGATGGCTGCGGCATCGCTGTCTGCTGGCGTCACCGCCGCTGGCGAGGAAGCAAGCGTAGAGTCTACCGCATCATTACCCGGGGACGACGTGACCGCGGCAGCTTCAAGTCCGCTGAGTCTCTCATCCACATTGCTGTAGCGACTCAGAGAATCACGCTGCAATTTGCGTATTTCAAAGCCTTGCTGTTCAAGCAAAGCACGCAGCGCCTGAATTTCGGTCTGCAGTTGATGATTCTGGTCTAGCAGCAGCGACAGGGCCTCACTGTTTGCAACCGGTGCGCTTTGGACCGATTGGGTCCGTGACTGGCCCAATATCAAGGCTTGCGATTCTACTACAGAGCCGACTCCCTGAGCTGCAACCATGGTGCTAAGTACACTTGCGTAAAGACAGATCTGTACTTTAGCGGCTGCAGCGAACCGGATTTTACGCATAAGGTTTATCTGCCAATGACTTCGACTCGTCGATTGCGATTATAGGATTGCTCGGATTGACCGCTCTGGGCTGGTCTTTCTTCGCCATAGCTCACCACTTCAATCTGTGAGCGCGACGCCCCATTTACGATCAGGTAGTTGAGAATTGCATTGGCACGACGTTCACCCAGTGCCAGGTTGTATTCGCGCGTTCCACGCTCATCGGCATGACCCTCCAGGCGGAAGCGCTTACCAGGATTTGCCGCCAGATCCCGTGCATGGTAAGTCAGTGTGTCACGATCTTCTGCTTGGAATTCAGCGACATCAAAATCGAAATAGAACACGGTCTGACGCAACGCGTTCTGCGCTCTGATCTCTTCCTGCGTCAACTGACCACCGTCCGAGCTGGCGCTGGTCGTGGCTGAAGAACCACTGCTATCGCTGCTAGAGACAGTACTGCCTTCGCTGCCGTCTTCATCCATGTCGCTGGTTGAACTACATGCCCCCAGTGCAAATAGCGAAATGACCATCAGGCCCACTTTAAAAATTTGCTTGCTTTGCTTTGCCACTCTTTGAGTCCTCCAAAGACTTTTATCGTTATTTGAAAATCAGTAACTGTTAATTCAAGAACGGGGACCAAGAAGGCTCCCGTACATCGCCCTGCCGCGAGGCAAGCCGTTGCCGGACCAGGCCATCCGCAGACACAGTCTCCAGAACACCATTACGCCCTTGCCGTGTTGCGTAAATCAGTGAATCGCTGTTGGGCGCGAAACTCGGCGATTCGTCCTGGCTGCCCCCTGATAACACCAGCAGGTCGCGGTTGTCGAGATCGAGCACTGCAATTCGGTAATTTCCCCTGTCCAGATGCACCATCGCCAGTTTACTGCCGTCCGGAGAAAGTCGTGGCCGGGCATTATAGCTGCCTTCGAAGGTTATGCGCTCGGGTGAATCGCCGTTCACACCGACTCTGTAGACCTGGGGGCCGCCACTGCGATCCGAGGTGAAATAGATAGCACGGCCATCGGGCGCCCAGGTCCCCTCGGTATCAATCGATCGATTGGTCGTCAGGCGGGTCACTTTCCGCGATGCGAGGTCCAGTATGTGGATATCAAGATTGCCGTCGATGCCGCCAAGGGTCAGCACCAGTTTCCGGCCATCGGGCGAAAACGCCGGGGCGCCGTTAATGCCGACACGGCTCGATACCTTGATGCGATTACCGGTACGCAAGGTCTGCACATAGATGGTCGAGATGTTGTTCTCGAACGACACGTAGGCAAGCCGGCGGCTGTCTGGCGACCAGGCCGGCGACATGATCGGATCCGTGGACTCCATGATCGTGATTTCGTTTTCACCATCTGCATCGGCGACCACCAGCGTGTACAGACGATTGTCATCCCGGCCTTGTGCCGTAACATAGGCAACCTTGGTACCGAACACACCCGGAATGCCGGTCAGTTTTTCGTAGATCATATCGGCTGCGCGATGCGCGACCCGCCGCATGGTGCCGCGGCTCGCCGGCATCCGGTATCCGACCAGTTGCTCGCGCTTGAATACATCGAATAACTGAAATTGCACGCTGTAGGCATTCGCACCCGTTTGCGTGACCTTGCCAATAATCACCGCCTCTACCGCCAGGATAGACCAGTCATCGAAATCCACGTCGACGCCCGTGGTTGGCTTTTGCAGCATGTCATTCTCTGCAATGGGTGCGAAACGGCCGCTGCGGCTGAGATCTGCCGTGATGACGGCGGAAATATCGAAGGGGGCGTTTTCCGCCTCGCCCTCCCAACCGAAAGGTACCACGGCAACTGGGGCTCGTTTGCCAACGAAGTCGGTAATTTCAAATTTCAGCTCGGCCTGCACCTGACCGCCTAATACAGCACAGATTCCGAACACGACCAACCGCCGGACAACAAAATTCCCCATTTTCAAATCCCAGGCCATACCAGAAGTGCCTCTATTGTTCAGGTTTGAACGTGATCCGCAAGTCCCGATCAAAAACACCCGGATTGCCCGGTGACGGCAGTGGCGAAGCCTTGTGAACCGCTGCTACAATGGCTCGGCGCACTGACTCATCGCCGTTGCAGCGGCCAACCTCAACGCTGACCACCTGACCACCCGGAAGTTGCCTGATGTTGACCACACATTCGAGGTTTGCAGGGGCAGAGGCCGGCAGAATAAAATTCCGCGCAATCTGTTGTTGCAGAGCGAACACCCAGCGCATCGTGTCATTAGCATTCAGCGCTGCGAGCCGCATATCTTCGGCCTCGAATTCAGCCTGCCGCCTGCGCTCCAACTCGGCCTCTTCGGCTTCCTTGCGAAGACGCTGATTTTCCAACTGCTGCCGTTCGATATCCTCGAGCCGCTTGCGCTCTGCTTCTGCCCGTAATCGTTCGACCTCTTGTTCCTGGCGCCGTTTGCGCTCAGCCGCTTCCTCCTGCCGGCGTTTCTGATCGGCCTGTTCTTCAAGACGAATGCGGTCCTGCTCCTCGCGCATGTCCGCCTGCCGCCTGACTTCCTCTGCGCGGATCCGGTCCTCGACGGAGGTGTCCGGTTCCGGTTGCGGCTCGGGCTCCGGTTCCTCAACCGGCGGAGCTTTCGGCAGGTCTGCTTCCGTAATGAGGGTCGCGGTGATGGCAAGCGGCACGGCCGGATATGCCGGCGTTGAAAAATCGACAGCCACCCCCAGCCCGCCGAAGACCAGCACATGAAAAACTCCCGCAAGGAACAGCGGAATGATGTTGTGCTTGTCGCGTATCAACGTTTCAGATCGCCTTATTCCGGTACGGGATAGGTATCCAGCGGGTCGGTGACGAAACCGACGTGTTCAGCGCCTCCCTGTTGCAGCAGTACCATGGCGCCGACGACGAAGCCGTACTGAACGTGCCGGTCCGCTTTGATGAGCACCGGCGTTTCTGGACGATTGCGCAGCACGGCACCGGTACGCGCCACGATATCCTTTCCTGATACCGGTTCGTCTTCATCATCCCCGACATTGATGTACAGGTTGCCCTCGGCATCGACACTGACGACGAGCGGCGGAAGATTCTGAACATTCGCGATCGGTTCAGCGCCTGCTTTAGGCAACTCAACATCGACACCCTGCGTCAGCAGCGGTGCAGTCACCATGAATATGACCAGCAGGACCAGCATGACGTCGATGTAAGGGACGACGTTGATCTCGCCAATCAGTTTGCGTTTTTGCATGGGTGTACGCATCTCAAACTACCTTTCGTTGACTGCGT
>JADFOC010000530.1 GCA_022563075.1 Pseudomonadota bacterium | reverse complement strand
TTTCTCAGATCCATTACAGGTTGAAAGCTTCGATGCGATCCTGGGTCAGTATGCCGCCAACGGTTGTGCGGACGGTGGTGCAGGTGTTGGCTCAGCGAACTGTATTGCTCTGCGTGCACAAGTCTTCCCTCTCGGAACTACCGCAGCAAGCGTTCAACGCATTGAGCGTAATTGGATCAATGGTGCCGACATCCAAACCAGTGGTATAGATTTCTCTGCGAGCTACTCATTTGAAGCATTGGCGGGTGACGCATCGGTTGGATTTGAAGGTACTTATACGTTTGAGTTTGATTCAGACGCCCTGGTACTCGATTCAGGAATCGAGGTAGCACCAGCCCAGGACTATGTTGGTCGACTAAACGACATCAATTCGTTTACGCCATTGCCGGAGTTGAAGGGTAATATCTTCGCGACCTGGAAGAGTAACAGACATAGTGTGAAGTACGTCATGAGATATACGGATGAATACAAGGACAAAGATGCTTCTTTAGTCGGGTCTCTGACACATTTAGCGACTATCGATGATCACTTAACACACGATATTCACTATAATGTAGATGTGACCGAGCGGTTCAATGTCTCACTTTCAGTGTTCAATCTTACGGATGAAGATCCACCACTGGCAGCGCTGGATCTAAACTATGATCCGCTAACCCATAATGGTTTTGGTCGTATGATTAAGCTAGGCGTAACTTATACAGCTTTCTAAGTAATTGCTACCAACGTATTTCGACTATGGTCGGTTTCCGAAAGGGGCCGACCTTCTGCAATCTTCGTTCGGGAAAAAAATCAGTCTTGCCTGAGGTAGTTCTACACGCCTTCGCGCCATCCGGATTCAAGTAGAGCGAAGTTTACTCTCATAGTTTTCCAAGGCCATCTATGTAATTAATTAGAGGCGCCACGGGTCTTTGTAAGCATATCAACTTTACGGTCATCGTTGTTTGCATGGTTACTCCTACCGTGAATTGATTTGCTTGGATAGGTTTTGTAAACAGTGCACAAAGAGTGAGCGAGAGCTATTAATCAGGAAGTCTGAGAATGGAAAAGAGCGTCATATTTCGTGTGCTACTCCCGATAGGCTTTAGTTTGGTTATTGCTGTGGGAGTGATGGTGTTCTCGGGTGGCTCGGCTCATCATGAACTTTCGGAGCCAAAAACTCGCAACGGGATTGATGTGTGGCGGCGCGAAAATTGTGTTTCCTGCCATGCTATATACGGACTTGGTGGACATATCGCGCCTGACCTGACCAATTTTTGGCGTCGACGTGGTCTGCAGTACATCCAGCATGTGTTAAGAAACGGTACAATGGCCATGCCTGCGTTGGCCTTAAGTGATCGAGAGATTGACGCACTGGCCCGGTATTTACAGCATGTAGACGGTCTCGGGTAATATCCATTGCCAGCGCTTGGTAGTCCACCGTTCGGATTGAATGGACATGACTAACATGAAAATTAGCCATGACCATTGGTTAGCGGCCGATGCAAGTACCCTTCCTTTCTTCATGTTGGCGATGGCTTGCATTGTTGCGGCGGCGGCGCTAGGGCTCGTGACTTCTGTTAAAGGGAGCAGTGCCTGACTTTGCTCTGGTTGAATTACCATTCCAGCGCTTACGGCCATTACATACTTTTTTCTCTCTCAGTGCGTTGGTTAGTGGGCTGCTGGGACTTATTGCAACGATTAACCGAGACTACGTCCGGTCCGATACACTGAACTGGCAGCAGTTTCTGCTCATGCTGATGTTTGTTCATAGTGGCGCAGGCACTCTGTCGATGGGCATTACTAGTGGGCGAGAGTATATTTCCTGGCATCCGGCACTGTCTGTGCTTTTGTTCAGCGCACTGGGCCTGGCTACCTTCGGCCTGTTGCGCAACTGGTCTGCACTGTCGAAACGTTCACCGGAAAGCATATGGCTGATTGGTTTTGGAGAATTTGTAGATTCCGAATCTGGAGATTCCGAATGGCTTGTGTTTGTACTCATCGTCAGCTCACTCGTCCAGATGAATCCATCCTAGACAGGGGTGCCGATAA
>JADFOC010000529.1 GCA_022563075.1 Pseudomonadota bacterium | reverse complement strand
TATCGAACCCCAATTCAATTATCAGATCCATCGTATCCTCAAAGTCCTTATTGGATTCTCCGGGAAAACCAACAATGAAATCAGAAGACAGGCTAATATTGGGTCTATTGCGGCGCACTTTTCGAATAATTGATTTGTATTCGAGTGAGGTATGGCCCCTTTTCATCGCGGCCAATATTCTGTCTGAGCCACTCTGTACTGGCAAATGAAGGTGGTCAACTAGTTCGGGGACTTGATTGTAGACACTTATCAGGCTGTCTGAAAATTCTACTGGATGAGACGTGGTGAAGCGGATTCGATCTATTCCTTCAATGCTGGAGATATAGTTGATAAGCAATGCCAGGTCGACAATGGCCCCCTGGTGACTGAGTCCCCGATATGCATTGACATTCTGGCCGAGTAGATTAATTTCCCGCACTCCTTGTGCAGCGAGATGAACCGCCTCGGCCAGCACATCGTCCAATGGACGACTGAACTCTTCGCCTCTGGTGTAGGGTACAACACAGAAACTGCAATATTTACTGCAGCCTTCCATGACTGTCAGATAGGCCTGACAGGAATCCACCTGCGGCTGTGGTAGGCGATCAAATTTTTCAATTTCAGGAAAACTGATGTCAACGACCGGTTTGCCTGGGGCAGCGGCATCCAGCATTTCAGGCAGTCTGTGTAGCGTCTGTGGACCAAACACCACATCAACGTAGGGAGCTCGCCGGCCGATGGCGGCTCCTTCCTGGCTGGCTACACAGCCGCCAACCGCGATCTTCAAATCTGGATTGGCTAGTTTCAGCTTGCGCCAACGACCCAGTTGGTGAAATACCTTCTCCTGGGCTTTTTCGCGGATGGAACAGGTATTGAGCAACAACAAGTCGGCTTGTTCGGGGCTATCAACCAGCGTAACCCCGTAGGCTTGCTTCAGCAGATCCAGCATACGTGCCGAATCATACTCGTTCATCTGGCAGCCCTGGGTCTTGATATAGACTTTCCTGGGCTGCCTGGAAGCTACATTCATCGCTGCTGATTCGAAATCTGGCTGCGCCAAATTCCTCACCGCAGTGCGGCGGCTTGCAACCGTGCTGCGCGGCTTCGCTGTTGGTAACGCGCTGTTTTGACTGGATTTCAATTACTTCGCCGGCTGCCTAAGCATGCAAAAAAGGGTGCAAATTATAACAGTAAAATCCCTCGGCACTTAAGCAAGAATTCGAAATTTATCACTTGAAATTCATCGATTTAGCCTAATATTACAGTTACTCTTGCGGATGTTAGCTGTTCTATCGCCAGATCGAGCCGGCTCTGAACCTAATATGAGCCAGAAATTCTGTAATAAGGGACTGATTTTAATGGGAAAATCTTCTGAAATCTTCAAGGTTACCTTTCTGAACAAAGGCCGAGTCTATGAAGTCTTTGTTAAGCAAGTGTATCAAAGCGATCTCTACGGTTTCGTCGAAATTGAAGATTTTGTATTCGATGAGCGCACTCAGGTGGTGATTGATCCAGGGGAAGAAAAACTGAAAGCCGAGTTTAGTGGCGTTAAACGCAGTTTCATTCCCATTCAGGCGATAATCCGCATAGATGAAGTCGAGCAGGGCGGTGTCAGTAAAATCTCCAGTGGAGACAATATTACGCCGTTTCCCATGTCGATTGTGGGTGGTAAAACAGATTCCAAAAATCGCGACTAGGTTTACTCCTCTGTCTACCCCTCTTCAGTTTGTCCATTGCTAGATGGATCAATCCGCTCACCCATATTCAAGGCTTACGCCTGAAAAAGTTCTGGCGGCGGTTGAGAGTCTGAATTATAAAACCGACGCCAGGATATTCGCGCTCAATAGTTATGAAAATCGCGTCTATCAGATCGGTTTGCTGGATGCACCCCCGATAATCGTTAAGTTTTACCGACCAGATCGTTGGAATAACCAGCAGATTTTGGAGGAACATGCCTATACCCATGAACTGTCCGATCTGGAAATACCGGTGGTGGCTCCTCTGCCGTTTTCAGAACAGTGCACGTATATACAGTTTGACGTGTTCCAAT
>JADFOC010000528.1 GCA_022563075.1 Pseudomonadota bacterium | reverse complement strand
GCCGGCAAACGAACAGGCGGCGTGTACAGATTGTGGGTTTTGCCATGGCGGCTATATTGGTAGCTGGGGTTGGTACCTATGTCTATAATTCACTGCGTCCAAATAGCGGCATTGGCGTACCCCTTGCAAACACGCTCGCAATTCGACCATCTTTGCCGACAGAGACGGA
The DNA here is from genome assembly GCA_022563075.1 of Pseudomonadota bacterium. Classification (GTDB taxonomy): domain Bacteria; phylum Pseudomonadota; class Gammaproteobacteria; order Pseudomonadales; family Pseudohongiellaceae; genus UBA9145. The sequence goes on along the minus strand of JADFOC010000528.1, from coordinate 1,862 downwards.
GCTTGGAACCGTGCAGCGACGAGACGCAGCGGTGGAAACTACCAACGCCGTGATCATCGAAGCGACGCCCGCCAATGAAAACACTACTTCGCTATCGAGCTTGGAGATTTCCAGCGATAATTCTGCAGTGATTTCGCAAGTAATCGGTGAGAATACTGATGTCGGCGTGATCAATCAGAACCCTGTCGCTGTTGCTGCAGCGGAAGCACTGCCGTCGATCCCGGTCATCGATGTAGAGAATTCAACTGCAAGCAGCGAGGCATCTGCATTAACCGCATTTTCTGCCGATCTGGAACCGGTTAATCGCATCAGTTTCAGGCGACGTGAATCTGTTACCGCGATGGATCCATTGGTCACCGATGCCTACAATGCTTATCAGCAAGGCAAACTGAAGGAAGCGCAGCTTTTATATCAGCAAGCCCTGGTCAATACTCCACAAAAGAGGGATGCGCTCTTGGGATTAGCCGCGATTGCTGCGCTAGAAAATGAATCGATTACTGCCATGGAGCTCTATTCAAGACTGTTGGTGCTCGATCCAAGCGATCCGGTTGCGCAGGCGAGTTTGTTGGAATTAATGCCGGCGGGTAGTTTGACCGAACAAGAACGTCAATTGAGGCGACTGCTCGAGAGACATCCTGCAGTTGCTCCGCTGGCCTATGCCTTGGGCAATTTCTATGCGTCGCAACAGCGATGGTCAGAAGCACAGCCGTTCTATTTTCGTGCGTTGCAACTTGCAAAGACTGGGGTACTGCCAGAAGGAGAGATAAATCCGGATTACGCTTTTAATCTCGCAGTGAGCCTAGAGCATTTGAATCAAGCGCAACCGGCGAAAAACTATTACCAGGAAGCGCTGGAATATGCAGTCAATTACCCTGCCGGGTTCGATCTAAGTATTGCACGCACTCGACTAGAAAATATAGGCCGGACGACCACAAGATGAGAGAAGAAGAAGTCCCTAAGAAGCGATTGGGAGAAATACTGATCGACAACGGCATGGTCACCGATGATCAGTTAAAGATTGCTTTGCACGAACAAAAGGTTATCGGCAAAAGGATTGGCGCGGTACTGATTCAGCTGGGATTCGTCACGGATTCGATTATCCGGGATGCATTGAGTGAAAATACCGGGTTTGCCAGCGTCGATCTGACCACTACCGTAATCGATGCAGAATCAATCAAGATGGTGCCGCAGGATATGGCGCGACGATTCAAAATCTTGCCGCTATCCTATGACAAGTCAGAACATGAGCTGACATTGGCTATGGCTGACACCTTTAATGTAGTCGCACTCGACCAGGTGCGAGCCCTGCATGACAGTACATTGGAGATCAAACCGGTACTCGCGAGCGATGCAGATATTGCCCGCATTACCGAAGAAATTTATGGCTTCGATTTATCAATCGATGGCATCTTGCAGGAAATCGAAACCGGGGAAGTTGATTTTGACTCCTTACAAGCAGAAGGCGATAAATATGACCACCCCATGGTGCGTCTGGTAAACGCTTTAATTGCCGATGCAGTGCAGCGAGATGCTTCCGATATTCACTTTGAACCAGAAGAAGCCTTCTTGCGCGTTCGCTATCGAATCGATGGCGTGCTGCGACAGGTACGGAGTTTACATAAGAGCTACTGGCCTGCCATGGTGGTGCGGTTGAAAGTGATCAGTGGTATGAATATTGCTGAATCGCGAGCGCCACAAGATGGGCGAGTATCAATGTCGCTGATAGGACGGCAGATTGATTTCAGAGTGGCGTCACAACCGACGATCCATGGCGAAAACATAGTGATGCGCATTCTCGATCGAAGAAAAGGTATAGTGCCACTGGACACATTGGGCTTAACGGAGGCGAATCTGCATGCTAT
>JADFOC010000527.1 GCA_022563075.1 Pseudomonadota bacterium | reverse complement strand
CACATGGCAAACGAACATATTTCTAAGCATAATAACCAACTCTCGCTACCTTCCGATATGGTTTCTTTTCGCGTTGACCACCTGCTAGTGGTTCCCGCATTTATTCGCAAAATCGGAATCGTCGTTGCTGGAATACTTTCTACTGTTGCTGTCGTTGCCACTGCCCAGTACTTAGCAACGATGCCAGAGCAACCACCCCAAGACTCGGCTAGTTTGGACTGGTTGCAGAGCGGCCCTTATTCTGTGGGTCACAGTGAGCTGGTATTGGTAGATGATTCCCGAGCTACGGATGCCAACAATGAGTATCCAGGTGCGTCCGAGAGAAGCTTCCCAACTCGCATCTGGTATCCTGAAAATGCGACGGGAAGCCATCCGCTGATTCTGCATAGTCATGGGTTTTTATCTTCCCGCCGTGAAATGTCTTATGTGGCGGAACAACTGGCGAGCCATGGTTATATCGTAGTTGCAGCCGATTATCCGCTGAGTTCGGGCAGTGCACCAGGTGGTGCGAATGCTAACGACGTGATCAATCAGCCCGCAGACGCCTCATTCTTGATCGATTCAGTGCTGGCTCTGTCAGGGCAGAACAAACCTTTTGCCGGGCAAATAGACACCGATCGAATCGGCTTGATGGGGTTGTCTTTGGGTGGATTGACCACCTCACTCAGTACTTACCATCCACGACTTCGTGATCGAAGGATTAAGGCGGCTATTTCCATCGCCGGACTATCAGCCATGTTCACCAAACAGTTTTATCAATCAACAGATATTCCTTTCCTGATGATTGCCGGTACCGCCGATGCCATAGTAGATTATGCGAGTAATGCCGCGGTGATTCCCCAGCGTGTACGCAACAGTGCCTTGCTTACTATTGCGGGTGGTTCACATCTGGGTTTTATCTCGATCTCTGATCCGTTGTTCCGCTTTATGCACAATCCCGATGCCTTAGGTTGTAGCGCGGTACTGGGCAACATCGACGAAGATCCCAATGAATGGGTCTATAGATTGGGGACTATTGAAGATGGCGTCTATGTAGACCCGGACATACCGGGTGTTTGTACCGTCATGCCTCTGGTTAAATCTATACATCCGGGTCGCCAGCAGATGATCACGCAGATAGGCGTGCTCAGTTTCTTCGAATCGGTGTTTGCCACCAATGCGGATGATCGTGCTGCAGCACGTAATCAGTTAATGATAAACATCAGCGCGGATTTTCAGGAAGCGAGCTACACCAGGTATTCAGCGTCAGCTTCTTCCTTGACCGATGCTAACTAGATTCTGAATTTCAATATCGTTGGCAATAGACAGGTCTCTGCATTGCACAGTTGTAACCTTAACTCTATTGCTGCAGTGGCTGAGAGCTGATCGGCGGATAAATCCGTATGTTCTATTTCCGCTTCCACGCTGAAATCGCTCTCATAGATTGCAATGTCGCCGCCATCAGCGTCTTTTAAATTGGCATTCGCGGTTGGGTAATGAGGCTGCCTGATTCGCCAATGTGTCTCATGCTCGGAGAGTTTCAATTCAATGGCTACGAAATTTCCACTTGTTGCTTGAGCAGCAGTTACATGCCAACCAGCTTGTAAGGCTATGTGAATCTCGATCTTTTTTAGTGATTCATTTTTACCTTCCGCTTTCCCTACCGAAACCCTTGCTATCCCATTTCCGGCGTATTGAATAAGACTACCCTCTCCCTGCTGATGCGTCGCAATCACCCGCAACAGACTAGGATGACTCAATGGGTTATCGTTGATATTGGCGCTAAGCGAGTCGATGCAGGCATCAATTTTTTCTCGATAAGTCAGTTCGCTAAACGTCAGTCTCTCGTCTTTCACAGCGATACGCGCACTGCGATGCCGCAACATTACTAAACACTGTAACGCCGTCGCGACCGGCGATAACGTGGCGCCGTCACTGGCGTTGCGCGATCGGATTAGGGGGGGACCGATCTGCTGTTTGGGACTGAGAAAAAAGCCGCCCTGCCCGTCATCCCAAAATTCGACCAATGCTGTTTGCATCAATTGCGCGGCCTGCTGCA
>JADFOC010000526.1 GCA_022563075.1 Pseudomonadota bacterium | reverse complement strand
TCTCGGTGCATCCTAGAATGACGGCTTCTGCACCTTGCTGTTTCAGCTTGTGGATTATCTTCACATAACTGGAGCGCGAGCTATCTTCAATCTTTCCCATGCAGAGTTCGTCGTAGATCACTTCGTGAACCAGCTTGCGGTCTTCTGCATCCGGGATCACCACCTCTATACCAAATTTTTCGCTGAGTCTGCGTTTGTAAAAATCCTGTTCCATGGTGAATTGGGTGCCGAGCAGGCCAACACATGTAATCTGGTCCCGCAGCAGCTGCTCGGCGGTGGCATCGGCAATATGCAGCAAGGGGATGGAGATTGCCTGTTCTATCTGCGGTGAAACCTTGTGCATGGTGTTGGTGCAGATGAGCAGGAAGTCGGCACCGGCCGCTTCCACCGACTTTGCCGCAGCTCCGAGGAGTTGCGCCATCTGCTCCCAATCCCCTGCCTGTTGCAGTTTCTCTATTTCGTCGAAATCAACACTCACCATGGCAATCCTGGCGGAATGAAAGCCGCCCAGGGCTGACTTAATGCCCTCATTTAAAATCCGATAATAAGTTGCAGTCGATTCCCAGCTCATGCCGCCGAGGAGGCCTATAGTTTTCATTGTAAATCCTTAGATAAATTGCACTATTGCAGATGAAAAAGCCCATCGAAGTGGGCTTTTCGTATAAGCGCCACGTCTCACATTATAGGACAGGTGTTAAGCGCAGGATGCCGCGATTTTCCGTAGCGAGTAAAATAGCACCATCGGATCCCCCCGAATATCCCTGATGCGGCCAGGTCGCTCTGTTACCAGCATGTCGCCGTTAGGCAGCCAGGTCATCGATCAGGGCATTTCCAGCCCTTCGGCCACGGTCGTGACTTCGAAACGATGCTGGGAAGAGCCGTATTATTGTGTCTGCGCGTTAAGTTGGAGGCCCGTCAGTAGGACGAGGCAGCCGCTGAGGGTGATTAATATTCTGCGAATTATGGTATTCACTCCTGCGGTGCGCGGCGGTAATGAAATAGGTGCCGAAAAAACGAGGATATTCTAGTCCGAAATTGATGGCTACACCATGTCTTCAGGCCTTGAATGGATTAAACTGCCCGCGTGAGGCCAGTTATGAGCGATAAACAAGCCCATGAATACCGACAGTCACGGCAGAAATTGAACTCAGCCAGGCTGCTATTGTCAGCGCTGCTCTTATGCCTGGCCGTGACTGCGTCCGCGGCTAGTGAGTTCGTCAATCTGCATCGAGATTTCGTGGATATTCAACAGGCGATTCCGGGTATCGAAGTAGATGTCCGCTATTTCAGTGCGGATAATTTCGTTGGTGTCCCTATCGACGGCTATGGCGCCGCTGTGGTTTATCTTACTCGAGCCGCTGCGGAGGCTCTGGTGTCTGTGCAAAAACAACTCAGTCAGTTCGGTTTGGGTTTGAAAGTCTTCGATGGCTATCGCCCCCAGATGGCGGTGGATCATTTTGTACGCTGGGCCCGGGATCTCGATGATAGGAAAATGAAACAGCGCTACTATCCTGCAGTTGACAAGGAGAATTTGTTTCGTGATGGTTATATAGCAGAACGTTCCGGACACTCCCGTGGTAGCACGGTTGACCTGACGATTATCAACCTCGCTTCCAATGAGGAACTGGATATGGGAACCGGCTGGGATTTTTTTGATGTAATGTCCTGGCCTTCCAGCACCAGCGTGACCGCAGCGCAAGCTGCAAATCGGATGCGACTTCGCACTACAATGCTTGAGCATGGATTCAAGCCACTGCAGGAAGAGTGGTGGCATTTTACTTTGGGCAACGAACCGTTTCCAGATCGTTACTTTGAATTCGAAATTGTTAAGGGCGCCCTCGACTAAGGGCAGTCATCTGCAGCCAAGCACCGAGAAAATCAGCGAATTAGCTATGAAAAAGATGATGGGTAGATTGGGCTTGTGGTGTAGTCTATCCAATCAGAAACTCTCCAACAGATGTGCCGGAATTTCCACCCCTTGCTCGCGGTAATAGCGCAGTGCACCAGGATGTAAGGGCACCGGGATTCCATTGAGCGCTACTT
>JADFOC010000525.1 GCA_022563075.1 Pseudomonadota bacterium | reverse complement strand
AAGATCAGGCCAACGCACTCGCGGTGCGTTCCATCCACGGACTGCAACATTTAACCAGCGAAGCCTTCATCCCAGATTTGCGACCGCGCGATCAACGCATCATCGAGTCCACCAATCTAATTCTTGATGCGCTATTGTAAGCCAGCGGGAAACTTCATTTTGAAGTGAATTGCTAGTTTTGCCAATGCTTGTCGGAGCACGCTATGCCACTTTCCATTGTTAGAACCCCCGCTGCTGTTCTCATTGTCAGCCTAAATGTCCTCGCCTGTGCGCCCGCAAGCAATATCGATGCCCCGGCGATGGTGGAATCGGTGAGCCTGGAAGATTACCGAAGGGCCGAAGGGTTTCTAAGCGCCAATACTTCTAAGCTGGTGCACAACAACATCCTGGCTCAATATTGGCAGCAGAATGACCAACTCATCTATCAGCGATCGACGGCACAGGGTTCTGATTATGTGCTGGTCGATCTGGCCGACGACACCAAGATAACTTTGTTCGACACCGAGTTGTTATTAGCCGGACTCATCGCCTATAGCGATGAGGAATTGATTGCTGATGATCTTTCGCTGTCTCAACTGGAATTGTCTGAGGCCGATACCGCACTGGAATTCAGTTTTGAAGGGGATCGTTATTCAATAAATTTAAGCAACAAGGAAATCATTCAACTGGCATCGACGCCGGAGCATGAGAATCTTTCGCCCGATGGCAGCAAGGCTGCATTCATCGATGCCTTCAATCTTTGGGTGCGAGATACGGCAAGCAATGAAATCACTCAACTCACGTTCGATGGTGAAGAAGATTATGGTTACGCCACCAACAATGCGGGCTGGACCAGAGATGAGGGGCCGGTGCTGCTGTGGTCACCGGATTCGAGCAAGATCGCTACATTCAGGCATGACGGTCGTAATGTCGGCGAGATGTATCTCTACTCTACCCAGGTCGGTCATCCTGAGCTGGACGCCTGGAAATATCCTTTGCCTGGGGATGACACTATTTTCATGATCGAGCGTGTCGTAATTCACCTGGAAGGCGAACCTAAAATGGTGCGTTTAAAACTGCCACCTGACCCCCATAGATCCACCACCAGTGATCATATTGCAGGCAGGGGTGGTGTGTTTCTCGATGTGGAATGGAGCGAGGACGGCAATAGTCTCGCCTTCGTCTCTTCATCTCGGGATCACAAGGTGGCGCAGTTACGGGTTGCCGATCCAAACACCGGTGAAGTCCGGGATGTATTTGCAGAAACCGTGGACACCTACTATGAATCTGGTTTCAATACGGCGAACTGGCGAGTATTTCATGAGCGCAACGAATTCCTCTGGTTTTCGGAGCGCGACAACTGGGGCCATCTCTATCTATACGACTTACAAACGGGTGACTTAAAGCAGCAACTGACCACCGGTAGTTGGAGTGTGTTACAAGTTCAACAAGTCGATCTGGAAAACCAACAGATATATTTCCTGGCATCGAATCGAGAAGCCGGTGATCCCTATTATCAATACCTCTACCGCATCAATCTGGATGGTACCGGTTTGGAAAATCTCACGCCGGAACCGGCTAATCATGTTATTCGCTGGTCGGAATCGGAGGATTACTTCACCGATATATGGTCCACGCCAATCGAGCCACCACGATCGGTGGTGCGCCGTAAAAGTGGTGACACGCTGCTGGAGTTGGAGGAAGTGGATATTTCGGCGCTGTTGGCGGCCGGATGGGTAGCGCCGATTCCTTTTACGGTGAAGGCCAGAGATCAGATTACCGATCTTTATGGGCTGATGTATCGGCCGTCCAATTTCGATGCGGGCGAATCTTACCCGATATTAAATTTTCTCTACCCCGGGCCGCAGACAGGTAGCGTGGGCAGCCGCTCCTTTCGGGCGTCGAGAAATGACAAGCAGGCACTGGCCGAGTTGGGTTTTATCGTGGTTGAAGTCGATGCGATGGGAACGCCAGGACGCTCCAAGGCCTTTCATGATGCTTATTATGGTGACATGGGCGACAACGGGCTGCCGGATCAAATCACGGCCGTACAACAACTCGCCGCC
>JADFOC010000524.1 GCA_022563075.1 Pseudomonadota bacterium | reverse complement strand
CAGGTTACCACCCCATATCATGCCGATCTGCTCTTCGGTGTAGCCTCGACGTACTAGCTCCAGGGTTACATTGAAAGTTTCAGATGCATCGTTCCAACCCCTGATACCACCACCACCATCGAAGTCGGAGCTGATACCCACATGTTCGATTCCAATCAGTGCCACTAGGTAATCGATATGATCAAGCAAATCCCCAACGTCCACCGGAGGTGCGACTGCATTAACTTCTGCCTCCATTCGGGGAGCGGCCAGTAAATTAATTTCACTCATTCTCTGGGTGTAAGCTGCTTGCTCGGTTTTGTCAAGAGCACCAATCTCGGCAGAACTCAGCAGTTCATAACCCAGGTCTGCGGCGATACTCTCTCTCAGACGAGTTCGTGCCTCGCGGTTAAGTGTATTTTTTCCCGCATTAAGATAACTGCCAAAGGCAACGGTTTGGACCACACCACCATTGTCCCTGATCCGCAATAGCTGTTCGTCATCCAGGTTGCGACTGTGTTCACTCATTGCTCTGGCAGAGGAATGTGAAGCGATGAGGGGGGCGCGAGTCAGATCCAGCATTTCCATGATGGCGGGTTTGGAAGGATGAGAGACATCGATGATGATGCCCCACTTATTCATCTCTGCGACTGCTTTCCTGCCCATTTCACTCAAGCCGTTGTGTAACCAGCTATCATCGCGCTCGCCGGTGTTGGAATCGGCGAATTGACTGTGACCATTGTGAGCCAATGACATGTAGCGACCACCACGATCATGAAAGTCTTTAATATTGGACAGATCCAGACCTACCGGGTAGGCATTTTCGATGCCGATCATCGCCACCCTCTTGCCGGCAGCATCGATGCGTCGCACATCTTCCGAGCTATAGGCAATCTCAATGCGCTGCGGTGCGATTTCCTCTGCCAGTCGATGAATCGCATCGAACTTGTCGATCGCGTTTGCATAGGCAGCCGCATAGCCCTCATCGTCAAGCGTGCTTTGACCTGTGTAAACGATAAACCAGGTGACATCCATGCCACCGGTTTCCATCTTCGGCAGATTAACCTGAGTATCCAGATCCATCGTATAGTTGTGGTCTGCGGTAAAATTTCTGGTGTTGATATCCGCGTGAGTATCTAGAGTAATCACCCGCTCATGTATGCCTCTGGCCCTGGCGGTGAGCTGTTCTTCGGCGGCGGCAGAGTCACCGGGGGGTGCAACTTCAGAGACACTTGATCCGGATGGTTGATTTCGCTCACCGCAGGCTACCAGCAATGATAGAGAGATAAACATTAAGGGCAGTGAAAGATTTAATCTTGGTTGTAGCTTCATTGGATTTTTACTTGGTTAGATGATTGATGGTGAGAACCGATTACAGTGGTGTTTGCCAGCATCAATAAAATGCCAGAAATTTACACATCAGCGCAGCCCGGTCGGGGTGAGTAGAACTTAGCACTTCAATTCGTGTAATGACAATGCAAACTATCAATAATTGGATATTTTCAGCATCGCGCTCCTGGGCTTAGGCCTGGACGCCAGTATGCTGCGCGGGTGAAATCTCCTGCCGGCAGGTTCGTCCGTTTTAGGCAGTGATTGCTTATCGACACCACGCTAGAATACTATGCACCATCCTTGCAGCTATCTCGACTGACCAGTGGAAGATTGGTACTGACACGGAAGAACTATTTACTGAAGAATTACGGGTGAATGTGATGTTGAGTCGTCGTCAATTAGTTAACAGCCTACTATTTATTTTTAGCTTGATGCTGGTTTCTTCCTCCTTCTCTGAAGGCGGCAGAACCCCATTGCGGGTAAAGAATGGTATTGTCACCAGTTCTTCCCGGCTTGCATCGATCGCAGGTGTAGATGCACTCAAGCAGGGAGGCAATGCGGTGGACGCCGCCGTAGCAACGGCCTTCGCACTGGCGGTGACCTGGCCGAGTGCGGGTAATATCGGCGGTGGTGGATTCCTGGTCTATTACGGAGAGGATGGTCATGCCACTACCTTCGATTTCAGAGAAAAAGCGCCACTGGCAGCCACCGAGCGGATGTACTGGGGCTTGGATGGGGAGATTGT
>JADFOC010000095.1 GCA_022563075.1 Pseudomonadota bacterium | reverse complement strand
GAGTACGAGGTGCTCGGCCATGCCGACGGCGGTGATCACCGAGTCGAGACTGAAGACGACATCCAGAATCAGGATCTGGACGATGACCGACGCGAACGAGAGCTGTTTCTTGGGCCGATCGGGATCCTCATCGAATTCGACGCGCTCGAAGATCTCGTGCGTTGCCTTGCCGAGCAGAAACAAACCACCGATGCCGAGAATGAGGTCGCGGTTCACGGGTTTTTGGATGGGCGAGTCGGTGCAGATCCTGGCTGATCAGCTTGGCTGTAGTCATCGTATTATCTAGTCTTGACGGTAATTGCTGGGGTCGAAGCGTGGAGTGCAGATGGCTAAGAATTTCAGATCGCCGTTACCCGTATTGGTAATACGTTGCCTGGTATTTGATGGAATAATGACAACGTCGCCAACCATGACCTCGGTTGCCTCACCGTCACCAATTTCAACCAGACCGGTTCCTTCGAGCACGACATAGCGTTCGGTAGTATCGACTAGATGGTGCCACCTCGTGGATTGGCTTGGCTCGACCCGTGCGCGGACGATAGAAACGTCCGGGTCTTCTTCGGAATTAGATACCTCGACGATGTAGCAGCCTTCCTGGAAATAGTATTCTTTGTTTTCGTCGAACTTTTTTATCGGTGAATTCATGCTTAACCCGTGTCCACAACCACTTCGAAGCCGCCATAGACCATGCGTTTATTATCGAACAGCATGGGAAATACATCCGGCTGCATGCGCGGGTCGGCGGATACTTTTTCCATGCCGGCGTTCCTGGCCTCCCGCGAAGGCCAGATGATCCAGGAGAAACAGACGGTTTCGTCGTCCTTTTTTGCCACCGCCGAAGGGAATGAAGTCAATTCCCCGGCCGACATATCGTCCCCCCAACACTCGACAATTCTCAGGGCGCCATGTTGTTTGAACATGGCAGCGGCGGCATTGGCAACTTTTATATAGGTTTCTTTGTTGGCTGTAGGAACCGGGGTAATAAAGCCATCCACATAAGTCATAAGCCTGCCCTCGTTACTGGTTTAAGTAGTTGGTCTTGGCGTTGATCGAAGAGATCTATTGACACCGGCGCTACTCGGTTTGGTGTAACCAAGCAAGTTTCGATTCTTCGTGCACGGCCTTGCTCGGCGGAAAATCATCGGGTTGGTCCAGGGAGCCGGTCGTCACATCAATATTATCCGGTCGATCCTGCTCGGAAAAAGTCAGGGGAGTTCCACAGTCTGGACAAAATTGTCTGCTACCTCTGGCGGATGATTTCAGCAGCTTCGGTTCGCCGCAGGTGTATTCGAACGTGTTCCTTGCAACGACTATCCAGGTGACGAAGGGTGCCGCACTGGTCTTTCGACACATAGTGCAGTGGCAATTCACCACAAGATAGTCACCGTCCTCGATGGTAAATCGAATTTTCTTGCAGAAGCAGCCGCCGTGGATCATGTCCATTTCCCCTGATGAGCAGGCAGAGTTCCGATAATATCGCGCCACGGTGCCTTGTCTTCCGTATAGATGTGTCCTGTTTCTTTCCATCGATTGACGTCATCCAGGGTGTTAATCGCTACCGTGTAGATGATTTCAGCTGGCTGGTCGGCGTCTAGCTTGGTAGATGTATCTTCAGAACTGCTCATGCACCGGTTCCTGATCAGATAATAAGCTGAAGGCTAACGTACTCATTGCTATAGATACATAACTAGACGTTTATCATCCAGTTTGGCGATGTTGCTTTTCATTTCTGAGCAAGACAATGCTCAGTACAATCAGAGGAATGTTGGTGGTTACCGGATTGAATGCTTCAATCAATACCGAGGGCGTCATCACCAGCACAAAAACCAACAAGCCGACCAGTCCTGCTATGTTGAGCATTACCAGAATACCGATTCGGTAAAATACAATAAAGGCGATCCCGAACAGGATTTCCGCAACACCGGAGAACCGGATAAGCAGCAATGTATTTTCTTCTGTCAAGCCAATGCTGCCACTCATGATCATTTCCAACGGTGAAAGCTGCACCAGTTTGGGGAACAGTCCATTGTAAATCCAACTACAGCCGATGGTGTATCTAGCTAACTGGACAGTGTTTATTTAACTCCTTCGATGGCATGCAGGTAGAGACAGCGAGAACCGCCGGTTATCGCTCGATCTCATCGAGGCTTAAGTTCATGATTGATTTCCAGGCATCATCCATATCCGGGAACCATCTGCTGAGCAAAGGGGAGCTGGCTTGTTCCGAGCTAAGTCCCTTTTTTAAGGTCAGGTACTGGTGCATAAACGCCGAGACCCGTAGGTTGAGGGCGCAGTGCACGAACACTTTCTCACTCTCCAGTGCGTCCATTATCGAAAAAAATTTCCGCACATGGCCGGCACCTGGTTTATCAAATGGCACCGGAAGGTGAAAATAGGACATGCCCAAAGACGCCACGATACTGCCCTCATCAGCCAAGGCATTATCAGAGTCATGCATCGCCAGATTCACCACATTGGCAACGCCCTGCTTGGCAATTGCAGCCAGTTGCTCGATGCTGGGTTGTCCCGCAGTGCCTATGCGATCCGTGATTTGATAAAAATTCAGAGGCTGTTGCATAGCTTAGTTCGCCGTGAGATATCACGATTGCAATGGGCCAGCGGGATTAGCTGAGCTGCACTCTCATCAAGTGCTAAAAGACTAAGCTCGGGCCTCGGTGTCGTTACTAATCACTTCGCGTAATTGTGTAATTCTCCACCGTCATACCGCTCTGCTTAAAGGTGCCTGTTATCTGATTGCCACTCAAAGTAGCTGCATAGTCGACACCGAGTGACTCAACTAAAAATACCAGCGTGTCACCGTCTATAAGCAATTCCGTGGGAATCATTACACCACCTTGATCCACGCTTTCGATGACAGTACTGAAGCCATCTTCGGATTCGGTGATATGAAAAATGAGTCTTAACGAACCACCGCCAATATTCAGCGTCCCGGCCCAGTCGCCAGCGAGATCGAGTCGATCGGTAGAGGCGCAGCTTGATAGGCAAATAATAAAAGCAAAACTCATTATTTTCCGGTACAGCATGGTATTTCTCCTGCTAAAGTTTAGAGGCAGTACGGTAGTTAGGGGGTTTGGATTTACCAGACTAATTCACTGGCTCAAGACGAATATATCTTCCATTGTCGAATTCGGTAAAAAAGTGTTGCAGCATAGGATGCTTGATAGGGTCTCCGCTGTCATCAGCTTCCAAGTTCTGTTCTGCTACATAGGTGGAATGTATACTGTTATCAACCAGTACATGGTACCAGGGCTTATCTTTCGGTGGGCGTGATTTAGCAACGGTGTCGTACCACTCTTCCGATGCTTGAAAGTTTTGATCAACATCTACAATCACTCCCCGATAATCGAAGAGCAGATGATGCACCAAGTCACCTATGGAGAACTTGGCCCGGGTAATATTTGTCACAGTTCCCATGTATTTTCCACTATGCCTGGATTGAGAGAGTTCGAGGCATTCCTTCTACAAGGCATGAGTTACCAGCGACCCTATTGATTTTATTGAAGACTCCTTCAATTAACCACTGGGGGGACGCCTTAACTCACTTGCTACATATTATCAGTAATCTCCACTTTGCTTTTTTATTCTTGCCCTGTCAACGACGGATGCGAGCCTATCCTGCGGCGTCAGTTAGCTGAAAATTTGGACTTCTGCTATTTTCTTTAGTCCCACCCTATGTGGAAATTTGAGCAGCCAGCATAATCCCGTTCGGCCTGTTTTGAAGACGTATCAAACAAGGGAGACATTCTTCCGAATGTCTCCCTTGGATTTGAAGCAGATTTAATTATGGTTTTTTAAACAACAGTGTGAAACGGTCAGTATGCCCTGTGACCCCTGCAGTGCCTACTTCTTGGGCCAAATCGTCAGATTCAGGGTGATAGTGCATATAGCTGTAGTCGACGAACTCAAAGCCTACATCTACCATCTCCTTGATCACCAGAACCGGATCGAGTCGACGACCCACGGCGCGATTGGTCGGTTGGCCATGGCGACGAGTGTGATCGACGACACCATAAATACCACCGTCCTTGAGCGCTTCATAGATGGCTTTGTTCATGTTTGCGCGTGCTTCGGCGGTGGGATTGTGCAGGTTACGAAAGGTCAGAACCATATCGAAATCGCCGCTATCGAATGAGAACTCAGGAATGCTGCCGAGGCTTATTGCATCGTTGATAGCCGAAACGCAGTCCAGGCCATCCAGCGTCATTACTCGATTCCTGAATGCATTATTAATGCCCACGGATACCACCAGTTCTCCGCCGTTGTTGCAAAGCAGAGGGCCGAGAAATTTCGTCCAATACCCCCCGGCGGGGGAAATTTCCAAAACTTTCATGCCATCCTCGAGTCCGAAGAACTCCAATACCTCGGCTGGCTTGCGGTTGGGATCGCGCGCTACTTCGGCAGCTTCTCGAATACTCCCCTGCAGGTATTGTTCGACTTTGGCACGCGTAGCCGCCGCATCGGCAGCAAATAGCTGGGTGCTGATGAACAGGCTGCAGATTGCGATTAGTACTTTCTTCATGATTGCTTCCTCTTGTTAGATTCTTAGACTAGTACTCAATTCTTACAAATTTATTTCACTTCTTTAGCAGACTTCAAATGACCGAGTGCACTAGCCTTCAATGGCAGCGTTCGCCGGTACCTCGCTGCCATCGAATTCCTGGCGACGTGCATGCTGGTTACCGTTTTTAAGGTCTTGCCAGCAGCCACCACTTCATGGTGCTGGTGACCAGTTCCGCGGCGTCCTGTTGCACGAAATGATTGGCATTAGGCGCAGTCACGATGGTGGTGTCGGCATCGATCCAGTCCCAGGTGTTGTTAAGTCCGTCTGAATGCAGCGCGGTGTCGCGAAGGCCGTGAAAAACCAGCACCGGCATCTGTAACTGCGGTGGAGAAGGCGGCGCCGGTGCGTCGCCACCGGTACGCGGATAGTTTTGCTTGTAGTAGGCCAACATGGCATCGAAGCTGGACTGTTCGAAGGCTTCAACATAGCGTGGTCTGGCGGCCGGGTCCGATACCCAAAACGCCAAGGACTCTGCCGTCATCGGCCCGCCAAATAAGATATCCGGGTCGGAAGCTGAGCCCTCGATAAAGGTGCGGGCATAACTGCTGTTCTGTTGTTGCTCTTGATTGTTGGCCAACTCGCGAGCCAGGCCATTCGGATGTGGCAGATTCAAGATGATTAACTTGTCCACCATCTGTGGCAGGGCAAAGGCAAACTGCCAGGAGACGATGCCGCCCCAGTCGTGGCCGACTATGATGGCTTTCTCTTCACCCAAATGTCGAATTACTGCGGCCACATCAGCTACCAGGTAGCGCATATTATAGTTAGCTTCGCCCTCCGGTTGGTCACTCAGGTTGTAACCGCGCTGGTCGATCGCGACTACCCGGTAGTTGCCTTTTAAACCTTCCATCTGATGACGCCAGGTGTACCAGAAATCGGGAAAACCATGAATCATGATCACCAGCGGACCTTCACCTACAGCGGCATAGTGAATCTTGACGCCGTCGCTGTCGGCATAACCGTGTTCGACCTCGTCCCAGATATCGGCATGGGCAACGGCGCCGAGCAGTAGCGACACGATGAAGCAGAAAGATTTGAATTGGTTGACGCAAGCCATAGTGGATTACCTTTATTTCTTGATGAGAAGCACTTGCCTGTTTTGACAGGTGGTGCCAGCCAGCATGGCTGGCTTTGAAGTGACGGAAAACACCGATTAAAGCAGATTTTCCCTTAAATGTTTAACGGAATTATCTGCTTGAACGGGTTTGCTCAGATACCCATGGTGCCCAATGGCAGGCACCTGCGGGAGGTTTCAAGCACCAGGTCCAACTGTTAAGATGGGCAAATAATGCCAGCCTGGGATTGCTTAACTGGCTGAACTGGCTCCGAGTTCGGTGACAAAACAGGGCTTAAAACGCGAAGGATTCACCAGATGAAGTCAAAAATACTGAGTGTTTTCATTGGCTTACTAGTTTTATGCTGGACACTCCCTGCGCGCAGCCAACTCGGCGATACCCTGCAGCCACCGCTTAGCGTGAAGCAGATCATGAACGCCCTTATTACCCCCAGCAGCGCCACAATCTGGGGCGCCTATCAGCTTGAAACCGAGGCCGAATGGCTGGAAATAGAGAATGCGGCGCTCACTGTGATTGCGGCCGGTAGCTTGCTGGCCGGTTGGGCAGCCGGCAGCGAAGACCAGGCCTGGGCTGCCGAAGCAGACTGGCAATCCTATAATAGTCAGATGATGGCCGCCGCACGGCTGGTGATCACAGCGGTGGGGCAGAAGGATGAAGCAGCCCTGTCCAGCGCTGGCAATGACGCACTGTACCCGCCCTGCGAGTCGTGTCACCAACAGTATCAAGCGCGTTAATTTCTGAGTTGGTCACTCACACTAGCCAAGCTCGAAGCCACGGTAGTTGTTCGCGGCAACATCCTCACATTTTTCAACATAAGACGGATATCCCAGATAGGGCATGAATATTCTGGGTTTACCTGGAATATTGGCGCCGGTGTACCAGGAATTACAGCCGGTGGGGAACAGGGTCTGGTTCGCGATAGCGTTCACCAGTTCTATCCAATTTGCTTCGGCAGAAGCGCTTGCCTCGACGCACTGCAGCGAGTTACTGCGCAGGTAGCAGAGGCAATCGGCGATCCAATCCACGTGTTGCTCGATGGCCACCATCATGTTGGCCAGTACCGATGGACTGCCTGGGCCGGTGATGGTGAAGAGATTGGGAAAACCGTTTACCGTCAGGCCAAGGTAGTTTTTCGGCCCGTCCTGCCATTTTTCCTGCAGGCTCAAGCCATTCTTGCCGCGTATGTCGATATCCAGCAAGGCACCGGTCATGGCGTCGAATCCGGTGGCCAGGATTAATGCGTCGAACTCGTATTCAATGCCGTTGCTGAGCACGCCGTTGGCGGTAATCTTTTCGATAGCTGCCTTACTGATGTCAACCAGGGTCACGTTGCGTCGATTGAAGGTCTGATAATAATCGGTATCGACGCAGAGACGCTTACATCCGAGAACCGTTTGCGGGCTCAACAATTCAGCCACGGCGGGATCTTTCACGATCTCCCTGATCTTCGAGTGCACAAATTCTGCCGCCGTTCTATTGGCATCGAGATTGTTACCCAGGTCCTTGAAACTGGCGAGGAAAGTCAGGCCACCGTCTTCCCATCTGGTTTGATAGACCGTGTCTCTTTCCGTTGCAGTTAACTCCAAGGCTGAGATAGCACTGGGATGGTTGTTCAGTGCCGCGTAGCGCTGTGAATTGGCGGCACGGAAATTGGCGTAGTCTGCCTTTATTTGGCGCTCATGTTCCTTGTCCATGGGCGCATTGTGCGCGGGAATAGAGAAACTGGCGGTGCGCTGAAACACCGTAAGTGATGCCGCCCACTCGGCGATAAGAGGGATAAGCTGTATCGCAGAAGAGCCGGTGCCGATAATACCGACCCGCTGACCATCGAAGTCTGGTTGGACTTGTGGCCAGGTGCCGGTGTGTAAGACGGTTCCGGTAAAATCATCGAGGCCTTCGAATTTTGGAATATTATGCTTGGACAGACAGCCGGTTGCCATTATGCAGAACTGGGTTTGAAAATCATCACCCTGTTCGGTTTTAAGATGCCAGGTGTCACACTTTGTATCGAAATGCAGGGATCGCACGCGAGTGTTAAATTGTATATCCCTGCACAAATCGAATCGGTTCGCCACGTGGTTAGCGTAGTCGAGTATCTCCGGTTGGGAGGCGTACCTCTCACTCCAGTTCCACTCCTGCTGTAACTCTTCGGAAAACTGATAGGAATATTCAAGGCTGTTAACATCGCAGCGGGCGCCGGGATATCGATTCCAGTACCAGGTGCCACCGACGCCATCGCCCACTTCGAACACGCGCACCGAGAAACCCAGACTTCGCAGTTTGTGCAGGGCATACATGCCGGCAAAGCCGGCGCCAACTACGGCCACATCAAATTTCTGCATCTGTGCTTATTACTACTTCCGCATGATCTACCTGGTGATCTAAATTATGAAAAGTGCGGGCAATCTTTCAATAAACCAGTAAGTGGCTATGCCGCCCAGTCCGTATGCCAAGCCTCGCTGTACGCTAAATAGTAGCCGAGTGAGGTATTTGCGAAACAGGAAGTTAACAACAATGAGCCCACAAATAAAGCCCACCTGGCCTGCTTCCACCCCCAGATTAAAGAACAATAGTGCCAGCGGTATATCGCCATCACTGAGTCCC
>JADFOC010000094.1:5428-8289 GCA_022563075.1 Pseudomonadota bacterium | reverse complement strand
GAGTCTTATTCCATGGGTGAATATTATTGGGGCGGCGCCGCCGGTACCTGGTTCTGGATCGATCCAGTCGAAGACCTGGTATTTGTCGGCATGATTCAACAATTCGGAGGAGCCCGACCCGACGTACGTTCGCTTTCGCGTCGACTTACCTACCAGTCAATCATGGAACCACATTAGTAATCTTTAGCACCAGTCTGATACTAATTCTGTAGTTTCTGTGAATTAGAATCAGGCTTGGGTGTTGTGCGGCTACTTCCGTAAAGCCCCATCCAATACTATGGGTTTGAATTTGATAGAGAGCGGTCTGAGTTATTGCTCATTTACTGTGCCGAGAGAGAAACTCGAATACCTTGCCGATATTCTCCCTGCCGGCACTACTATGTGAACCACCTGGCACTTCTATGTATTCGTAGTTCATGCCAAGCTGTTCCATCTTGGCCACCCACTGCCGGGTAACTTCTACATCAACCAACTCATCTGCATCACCCATGACTGCGATCACGGGTAAGTGGCTGGCACTGTCTAGAATGTCAGGATTTATGTAAATGGCCGGTGCCATCGGTGCCAATGCCGCCCAGATGTCAGCGTATTTGGAACCGATATACCAGGTACCACCGCCGCCCATGGACTGGCCAATGAGATAGATGCGAGCGCTATCGACATTGTAATCTACACGCATCTTGCCAAGTACATTGAGCACGTCTTTTTCGCTCAGCTCACCAAGGTTTTCGGGATCGGAAGTTCCAGCGCGGTCACTTCGCGCCCGATTGAAATCATTGCCCAAGCCGCGGGCGCCGTACCAACCCCGCTCGTTATAGCCCATGGGTGTGGCCACCAGGTAGCCATAGGTTTCAGCCAGTTCAACCAGATTGCTGTATTCCATCATGTACATGGTGCCGCTGCCCAATCCATGCAGCGCTATTATCAAGGGTGTTGCAGTTGACTCGTCATAGGTGGTGGGAACATAGACACCATATTCTATGTTTACCCCGCCAGCTTCCGCAAATAGATAGGACTTAATTTCAACCCGTGCTAGCGCGTCCAGGTTGGCCTGGGAGCGCTCCGGCTGCTGCCAGGCCTGGCCGAATGCATACGACTGCAAAACCACCAATAGAAAACCACAGATCAGTAATTTTTCTATAAAGCTTAAGGTATCGCTAATTCGTCGCTGCACGATGTTTCCTTCGATTTTTCTTCTTACCTGGTTGCTGTCAGGCTTTTGCAAAGCATGACACTTGCATTTCAATGACAGGTTAACACTTATTACCATACCCGGGAAACGATACCCTCGGGGCTGTTTCGTTATATGATTTCATCATGAATCTAAGTAATAGAGAATCCAGGCGGGTAGTGTTGCATATTCAGGGATTGCTACGGAAGCAAAAGCTTGGTCGCGGTATTAACGCCGTACATCGAGTCATACAACAAATACACTATGTGCAAATCGACACCATATCCGTCGTAGAACGATCTCATCACCACGTTCTACACAGCCGTGTACCGAACTACACCCCGGCCATGCTAGAAGGCCTGCTGTCAAAAAGACAGGCCATCTTCGAGTATTGGTTTCATGCGGCTGCCTACCTGCCGATGGCTGACTACCGCTACTACCTTCCGATTATGGCAGGGTACAAGCAGAGACAGACGGTGGATAAAAAGCTGCGACGGGAAATCATTAGTCGGATAAAGGCCGAAGGTCCACTACAGTCTCGTGATTTTGAAAATCTTTCAGGACACAAGTCTGGTGGATGGTGGGATTGGAAACCGAGCAAGAGAGCGTTGGAATCATTGTTTCTGTCGGGGGAGTTAATGGTTCGAGAACGTCGCGGCTTTCAGAAAGTCTATGACCTCACGGAAAATGTATTACCTGGCCACGTCGATATGTCCTGGCCAACGGAACAACAGCGCGGGCACTATTATGCTCGTAGAATGTTAGCGGCATTGGGTGTTGCACAAGCCAAGGAGATTGGATATGCACGCAGTACAGTGAAATATTTTTCTAACCATAACATACAAAACAGTATAGATAGCTCTTTACAAGAAATGCTTGAATCCGGCGAGGTCACTCAATTTGATCTAAATGGCTTGAAATATTATTGTCTCAGCGATGTTCTGGCCCGAGTACCCAAGAAGATGGGCAGGAAACACATGAGGTTTCTTTCCCCGTTTGATAATCTCGTAATCAACCGCAAGCGATTGTTAGAGCTGTTCGATTTTGATTATCAACTGGAATGTTATGTGCCCGCAGAGAAACGCAAGTACGGTTATTTCACCTTACCCATTTTATTTGGAGATGAATTGATTGGCCGGATGGATTGTAAAGCAGAGAGAAAACAGCATCGTTTAAGAATCAACAATATATGGCTGGAACCCAAAACCAGGCTAAACGAAAAGTTTATCGATGCGCTGACATTGGCATTGCACAGCTACATGCTAGACCTAGGGTGCGAGCGCATAAGTATTGTTAAGACGGATTCGAAAACACTAATGCAACAATTAGCAACAATGCCCTTATTGCAATAGCCAGTCTGGCTAGAGTCCTCAGCCCGGAATGGACTGTGGGCGAATAGTTTCTATTGCTACTCAACATCCATGTGCTGACAATAATAGTTATCCCGTTCCGGGAGACCTTGCCTCTCCCTCAATAAATATCCTTTTCACATTCTCATATTCGCTTTTAATAGCGGCATCAAGATGGGCAACTGTTTCTTCGATTTCTGTTGCCGTCGCCTCGTCTTTGAATTCTACGCTGATATTAACCAGAATAAATTCAGGGCCCATGTGCATGGTGAGCACTTCATTGACATGGTCTATGTTGTTGTAGGTCTGCGCAAGTTTCCTGATGCCGGTGACAACATGGG
>JADFOC010000094.1:0-5418 GCA_022563075.1 Pseudomonadota bacterium | reverse complement strand
TAAGCAGGCTCTTGGTTTCAAGTGCCAGCCACCAGGCCGTGCCGGCGAGTATTAATCCGATAACGATGGAAGCGATACCGTCAAAGTATAGGTTTTCTGTAAGCTGGGTCAGGGCGGTAGCAAGCAGCGCCACTATCAATCCCAACATCGCCGCAGTGTCTTCAAATAAAACAACAAATATGGAAGGGTCTTTGCCGCGCTGTACCGCTTCGATATATCCCCACTTGCCTTTAGCCTGTCGGAACTCCCGCAAGGCGATATACCAGGAACCCCCTTCAAACACGATGGCCAGAGACAGCACGATGTAGATGATCAGGATATTTTCCAGCGGAGCCGGCTCCAGTAGGCGATGAATCCCTTCATAAATTGAGATGCCTGCACCCACAGCGAAGATCATGATGGCGACGATAAAGCTCCAAAAATAGATTTCTTTGCCGTGCCCGAAGGGAAAGCGATCGTCGGCTGGCTTCTGTGCCTGTTTCAGTCCATGCAGCAGCAACATCTGGTTGCCGGTATCGACCACCGAATGAATTCCCTCGGAGAACATAACCGAACTGCCGGTGATGAACGCGGCAAAGAATTTCATGATGGCTATCAGAGAATTGCCCACCAGGGCGGCGTATATCACCAGTTTTCTTGAAGAGGACATAGTTTATTCTTAAGCTATCTAGGCATAGGAGAGAAATCTTGAATGCTTGGTGTGTAATGATCAGGCAGCTAAGATCTACGCTGCATTTTCATGCCACCTGCAAGAGCGTTGAGCTACTAACCGAAGCAGTTGGACACGCGTTAGTCATTAGCCCCCGGGGAAATCAAACTTTATCTCCGATAGTCTGGGCAGGCTGCACTGGTGCATCGCTGTATCGAAGGATGGTGGTACCGAAGCGTCACCACCATTTAGGTTAACGAAACTCTCTTCACCATTGTTGGCGAGACAAACGACAGGGTCGTTGCTGGCACCCTCTCTTAACAGGCCGTCCCAGACGATGTTTGGCGTGTTGTTGCCAGTCTCCTGGTGTAAGGCGATCAGAGCCTCATGCCGGGGTACGGTGCCTCCACCGATGAACACATTGTCATGCAGGTAAATTTTTTCTGGATACGGGTCATAGTTGGGATCACTAAAGGTGCGGCCGCCGAGCACATAACTGTAGATCATTACATTGACATTGTTATTGTCTGTAAACTGGTTCTCAAAAATCTCGATGTTGTCATTCGCCAATACCAGCAAGCCAGTCCCCGCTGCGACACGACTAACCGCACTGCCTTTGGTAGCAAAATTTTCTGTGTTGTTGCCATATATTTTGTTGCGAAAAACGCGCGTAGCCTGGCCACCTTGTACTGGCAGGTTTGGCAAATCAAATACCAGCACACCGCCAGTATTATTAGTGACCACGTTGTCATAGACATCGGCGAAGCTAGAATTCTCAATCTCGATTCCGGCAACGTTGTATTCGGCGCGAGAGTTACGCACGATGATCTGTGTGGACTGGCCTACATAGATTCCTGCATCGGAAGCGCCGATAGCAACCGAGCCGTCGATCAATACGTTAGTGGACTGCACCGGATAAATTCCATAGGCGCCGTTTTCCGTCTTCGGACCATCGGTCCATTCTGTGCGCACACGTCTGATGGTGACATTGGTACTGCCGTTGATTTTTAGTGCATCGCCCACTGTATCTTCGATAGCCAGGTCTTCGATGACGAAGTCATCAGCGGTAACCAGCAGGCCCTCGGCTCCCTGTATCTGATTCCTGAATGAGAGTATGGAGGCATCCATGCCGGCACCTCTGATAGTTACTCCGGATACGTTCAGGGAAAGACTGCGGGTAAATTCGTGTACACCCGCAGGCACTTCAATAATGTCACCGGGTTGGGCTTCGATCAGTTGGGTTTGAAAAGTTTCTGCAAAACTGAGTATGGGCGGCGGTATTTCAGATTCACCGCAACTGATCAGAAATGCTGAAAGAGCAAGGCAGCTACCTAATTTTAAGATGCATGTTCTTATTGTCACGATAAAATACCTCGATTTCTGTTCACAGCTGCGCCGCGTTAACCGTTTTATTAAAATCTATCTTCTTGGCCCACACATCGGGGCAACCATAGGCAGAGAAACATTCCACGTTCACGGTAATCTGGTAGCCGCCACCTGCAACAGCCACTCGGTCCACAATAACGCCGACGCCGCTCTGACTAATTGAAGTAGTGGTGGAAAAGATTCGGGTATCACTTTCCGCACGGATAGCAAAATCCGAATTCTCCATAACCCAGGTTCGCGCCGCGTTCCATTTCTCCTGGCAATCCTGATCACTAGTGCAAGTAGGTATCGTGCGAGCGTATTCATCCATCTTGGCCTGGGTTTCCGGAGAGATGGTACAGGAGGAGATGAGCAGAGCGAGCAGCCCTATAAGGCAGGCTTGCATAAATCGTAGTCGGTTCATAGAGTGACCTATAATTCAGTGTTTATTTACTAGTCGTATTTAATACAATCGTCATTGGGGAAAATTCTCGTGATGATGCAGCCTACTATTACAATTCAGATGCAGTTCAGTCCGGTGCACCTTTTAACCGTATTATCTACCGCGCTACAACCTCATACATCCAGGTATCTCCCCGAGTGACAGTATCGGCTGAGCTAAGCCCGCCGGCGCCGTATTTGCGGTTAAATTCACTCAATACGGGAATTACATCCGGTCCATCCATGATGCGTTGCAGTCGCCGTTCATAGAGTTTGCCATCTATTCTCAGTATCACGCGATCATCGTTGTCCAGATAATGCGGCCAATGTTTCCAGATTGCTCCGTAACCGGTGTTCATATAACCACTCACCACAAACAGCCGCTGGTCGTGCACGCCCAACCAGACGGTACGGGAAGTGACGGGATCCATGGTCTGAAATTCGATCAGCGCGCGGTCCTTCAGAAAGCTCCAGTCATCCGGTGCGGCAGTAAGTTCACCCGTCTTGAAGGCTCCGCCGGAGAAAATTTCGATGGGCCCATCGTGGAAACGCATGCTAAATAGGAAGACACTAATCGCCAGCACGATGGTACCGAGAACGATACCAAGCCATTTGAAGAACTTTTTCATGAGAATCCTGCCTTTCTTAATTGAGGTTTAAGATCCAGAATGCCTAAACTAGTCTTTCTCTAGACATTTATCCAGCTTGCAGATTGCAGATCGCAATTTGGAAGCGAATTCAGTATAAATCGAACCAGCCCAGATCGTTGAATCAGCCGTCAGCATAACGAAGTTCATCCAGATGCCGCCTGATTTTCTGCAATTCCTTGACCTGCTTCTCGATCTTTCCAGGGGGAAAAACTGCCGCGAACTCTTCGAACATGGCGGTCGCGGCGTTGATAGCCACATCCCGCATCGCCCGACCCTTTCCGGTAATTGTCACGCGCTTCTTCCTGCCGCTGGTGGCATCCGGTTCGATCTTAATCAAATCCTTGGCCGCCAACTTCTTCAGTGTATTGGTCATGGCGCCGCCGGTTACCTGAAACGCCGCCGCCAGACGCCCTGGTGTCGCCTCAGAATCCACGCGCATGAACCAGTTGAGCACCCCAAACTGCGAATTGGTCAGGCCATTCGGAAGTTTCCGCTCAAACATAGTCGAGCTTAGTTGCGAGATAATGCCAATCTCGTTAAAAAATGTGAAAAGCAGAGAGCCCTGGCGCTCCTCTGCTTTGCTACTTTTCATGCCTATTTCTCACTCCATGTTTCTGTGGTTGCTATATTCTAATACGATACTGTTTAATATTAAATAGTTTAATGTTAAAGTATTTAATATTCTCACAGGAACACGCACTATGAAATTTATTTATTGGGGTTTGGGCTTATTACTTGGGCTTCTCGCTGTTTTCTTAGGCACAGTGCAATTGGCATCGGAAAGAGTCGAAGTCGTCGAATTGCACACCACCGATGAAGCTGGCGAAGCGCTCATCACCCATTTGTGGGTGGTGGATGATGAGGGCTATCAGTATTTGCGGGTGGGCGCGGATGGATCGGCTTGGTACCGCCGCCTGCAGGCCAATGCAGAAATCCAGGTGACCAGGGACGGTAATACCAGTACCTACACAACTACGCTGAGGACCGACAAGAGCGACAAGATCAATCAATTAATGCAGGAAAAATACACTTGGGGCGATAGCTTCATGGCGTACGCCGTCGGTGGTCGAGACGGATCAATTCCAATCGAGTTGCATTTAATAAACTAAATACCGATCTTACTAAGGTTATTAATGAGTTCACGAAGGATTTTTTCGGCGATGGGATGGCTTGCCGCAAAACTGGCTTCCAGGGCAATAGCATCGTCGAGTACAGTATTTTCCGCGGTATCGACTTCCGGATTGACGAGATCATGAATGTCAGACTCGAGTTGTCTGGCCACCGAGACGGTTTCATCACCGATACTCTCTGCCTGCTCCAATTCGCCTAGTAATTCTCCCATCAATGCTTTGATTCGTTTCTCGTTCACAAACTTCTCCTACCACTTAGTTTAAGTGACATTCGACGGCACACCACGCAATCAATCTTATTAAAGTCTCTCACGAGTAAAATTAACCACTTCAGTAGAGCGAGTCCCATCCGACTCGCGTAGTCGCAACTCGATCTTGAGTTTGTCTGGTTCTACCAGTTCGTAGCTAAGTGCCCCAAACACCGCCTTGTTCGGGGATACCGAAACCCACGGAAAGATGACATGATCTTGTTTCTCTTCCCAGCCACTGAAATCCGGATTGAAATGTTTAAGCCGGAGCTGGAACTCTCCATCCACTTCGGTGATTTCCATAAACTCGGTAAATATGAGTTCAGAATCTGAGGACTGTTTGAATATCCCGAACATCTTGCCAGCCACTGGCGGCATCCACATTTCTTCAGATTCGCCCCCGAAACCAGTCCCCTTCCAGTAACCCGTCAGGAAGGCGAAATCCTCGATCGAAGGCGTCTTATCATCGGCATAGAGGTTCAGGGTAAATCCAGACAAGGCAATGAAAACAAAAACTCGCTTGATATGTTTCATGGCAGTCTCCGGGCTCTGCTGTGAGTAGTCTATTTTGACCTATGAACCACGATCTTACCATGCGATAAACAAGACGATTTGCCGAATATTGTTTTATTATGCTCAGCCTAGAATAACAATACGCAGCGTTCGGAGGCGATCATGTCAAACCACGCTAGGACTCTGATGGCCGTACTAGTACTGGCCTTCAGCTCACAGCTCGGCGCTCAAACCTACCAGAACTGGAATCTGGTTTTTCCCACTTCGCAGACCGGGGCAGCCCAGGAACACTTTCTCGATGGTGTCACCTACATGCACCTGCACATGTTTGAGGATGCCGGGGAACACTTTCGGGCGTCGCAACAACTGGCACCGGATTTCGCCATGGCTTACTGGGGTGAAGCACTGAATCAGCACCGTAC
>JADFOC010000093.1 GCA_022563075.1 Pseudomonadota bacterium | reverse complement strand
GTGGAGAGTTTCTCGTTCATACTCCCCTCCCCTCTCTACTCTCAATTAGGGCTAACTGAAGGTTCTGCAACCCCTCAGCGTTGATGACAATGGTGCGTCATTAACGGTAGACAATGCGGGTCTTACTGAATTAGCCGCAGCTATAAATTCATCCAGAATGGATGTCAACATAGCCGCAAGCAACGCCACGGTCACGGTATCTGCCACTAACCTGGATTGTCAGTCAGGTGGCGCTGATATGGCAACCGCTGCCGCACAACTGGCTGACGGCCATAACGTAACCATTGATAACGCCAGTGGTGGTTCCGCTGTTAATATCCAGGATGGTGGAAATGCTATAACGGTAGACAATGGCGGAACCTTTGCTACGCAAGCTACCTTACAAACAGGCTCCAACACGGTTGGCGAGGTCACGATTGGTACTGCTACCACGGCAGCAACCGACCTGGCAAAGGCAACCGGTGAAGCCCTGGGAATCAAGGTTAAACCCGAGGGTAACCGGCGACTGCAACCGGTGGTGAACAAGTTCTTCTACTGGTTACGTGCCAGCGTGCTGGAGACCAATCGTGTAGCCTACTGGTGGGCAAACCGGATGGTCGCATCCAACCGCCCCCTGCAGGAAAAGATGGCGTTGTTCTGGCATGGGCATTACGCCGTCAACGAAAGCAAGGTCCGCGATTACCGGAAGCTGCTCAAGCAACTGGAACTGTTCCACGAGATGGGAACTGGTAGCTTTCGCGACCTCATGGTGGCGATTGCTCAGGACCCGGCGATGCTGTCTTTCCTCGACGCAAGCGTCAACGTCAAGGGGGCGCCGAATGAGAATTTCGCCCGCGAAATCATGGAATTATTCACCATGGGCGTCGGCCACTACACCGAGACCGATATCCGCGAGGCCGCTCGCGCCTTCACTGGCTGGAACTACGCAGATCTCGATTTCGTGATCAACCAAGATCTGCATGACGACGGTGAGAAAATGTTTCTTGGCCACCGGGGAAACTTCGATGGTGTCGAGATCATCGACCTCATCATGGAACAACCGGTGACTGCCGAATACATTGCGGGCAAGATCTACCGGTTCTTCGTCCGCCAGGAGCTTGGCGCCGAACTTGGAACCGAGCTGGGTAATATTTTTCGAGATGCCGACTACCAAGTGGCTGCTCTGCTGGCAACGATCTTTATGTCGAAGGATTTTTACAGTGCGGCATCCGTCGGCCGCCAGATCAAATCTCCGGTGCAACTGGCAATCTCCACCTATCGGAAACTTGGGCTGCTTCGTGTTCCTGGAGTGCCGGACTTCAACCAGGCGACCGGTGCATTGAGTCAATCGCTGTTCCGACCCCCAACGGTTGCAGGATGGGCCGGCGGGCGCAGTTGGGTGACACCAGGACTGTTGCTCGAGAGAGGCAACTTTGCCCGGGACGTACTGTTTCCGGATATTAACTTTGTGCCGCCGGACCGGCGCAACGGCAGTCGGGAAATCCGCAGCGTGGCCGACCGCATCCGTCAGGGAATGGACATCACCTCGGCGACCCAGCCGTCCGTGTTGGGTGAGGGTCGAATCATGGCCGAATCCAATATGCTTGCGGACCGTGACGAAGACTTTAACACCCGCTACGGCAGCTTCCGCGGATGGCAGATGGCCATCGAGCGGGTGAAGCCAATCCCCCGGCATACGGCACGACTTAACCTGAGCCAGATGGTGATAGAACAAGGACTGGAAAACACCAGTGAAGTGGTTGACTATTTTATTGCTCGTTTCATGCGAGTCGAACCAGGAGACGACTCCCGCCGGATGCTGATCGAGTTTCTCACTGGCGACCTGGGCACAACGGATATTGTCGCGGCACAGACTTACATGGAAGATTCCCTCAGACTGGTGCTGCATCTGATCATGAGCCAGCCAGAGTACCAACTGAGCTAATAGCGTATACCGGTTTAAGTGCATAAGAGGAGCGTTATGAAAAAACATGATCTGTTGCAACGCAAGCTGAACCGTCGCGACCTGCTGCGCAAGTCTATGGCAGGACTCGGCATCGGTGCCAGCCTTGGGGCAATTGGCTCCAGTTACATGGTTCCCTCGCTGTTTGGGCGTGTAGCCGAAGCCGCCGCCGCGCGGGTAACAGCCAACGGCAAGGTGCTGGTGGTATTGGAACTGTCCGGCGGTAACGACGGACTCAACACGGTGGTACCCTACGGCGATGATGCCTATTACCGGCACCGACCCAACATCAGTCTGCCCAAGAGTCAACTGCGCATCCTCGACGATCACTTTGGCCTCAACCCGGGAATGGCTGGATTTGAACGCCTCTACCAGGACGGCAAGATCGCCATCGTCCACGGCTGTGGTTACGCCAACCCGTCGTACTCGCACTTCACCTCCATGGCCTACTGGCATACCGCAGCGCCCAATAGCGGTGAAGCGTACGGCTGGGTCGGACGGCTGGCGGATGCAATCGCGCCGGCTGCACCGCCTAACTTTCTGGTGAACATCGCCGCCCGACAATCCCTGGCGGTACGCAGTGAACGGCATGTGCCCGTGGTCTTCGATGCACCCAACCGGTTCATGCGCGAATTCTTCTATGCAGAAAAAGACGCCTTGGCCATGGTGCCCGATAGCGGCCCGGTGGAGAATCCATCACGCCGCTATCTGCTCGACATCGCCCGTAGTGCCAATCAAGCCTCGGCGCTGGTCCGCGAAGCCTGGTCGAACTACAACTCGCCGGTGGACTATGGGGTCGCGAGTCTGGACCTGCCCAAGGTCGCAGCACTCCTGGACGCCGGAATGCCGGCCAGCCTCTACTACGTGGGGTACCGGAATAACGCCTTCGACACCCACGTGTTCCAGAATAATCTGCACCAGAGAATACTGACCTATACGTCCGATGCCGTGTCTGCGTTTATGCAGGACCTGGAACGTATCGGGCGGGCCGACGATGTAGCCTTGATGATCTTTTCGGAGTTCGGGCGGCGTGTCCCTGAAAATGTCAGCCTGGGCACCGATCACGGTGCCGCCAACGTTATGTTCGTGGTCGGCAAGGCGGTGAAAGGCGGCCACTATGGCGAATTGCCGAGCCTGACGAATCTGACCGAAGGCGATAACCTTCACTACACAACGGATTTCCGCCGGGTCTACCAGACAATGATCAAGCAGTGGCTCGGGCACGAAGACACGTCCGAACTACTCAACGGCGACTTCGAATCGTTTGACATGTTCACCTAAGCAAGGGGAACACAGGGACTAAATTTTAACCAAGATCAAAACTGATCAATAGACAGTGTCTCAGTAAAAACACAGTAGTTTAGGGGAATCCCAGACTCTCAATTTTCCTCGATCGTTTGATTTATTCGATCGCCTTCAGCACCTCTCTGGTGAGGCCCCAACGGTCGAAGCCCTGCCGTCCGTAGTCGAGGCCGCGACGCACGATAACCACATTGTGCGACGGCACCACCACCGTGTACTGACCACGGTTGCCAGAGGTCGAGTAGGCATCGGCCGGAACATCGTCTCGACCCTCAGGTACTAACCACCACTGACCGCCATACTGACTGCCCCACCCAACCGTCGCCGGCGCCGGCGTACGCACGAAATCGATCCACTCCTGAGAAATTAATCGCTCCCCGTCCCACATGCCGTTCTGCAGGTAGAGCAGGCCGAAGCGTGCCAGGTCACGCGCATTGGTGTAGACCTGTGAGCTCAGGATGAAGTCGCCGAATCGATCGGTGCTCACTAATGTGTTACGCATGCCGATCCGGTCGAACAGCGCGCGCCTGGGAAACTCCGCATAGGCCTTTTCACCTCCCAGTGCCAGTTTCATGGCGTAGACACCGAGGAGTGTGTCGTAGTTTTCGTAGTCCCAGTAGGTACCTGGCTCTCGAATCAAGGCTCGGCTGCGCGCGCCGGTCACCGAACTTGCGCCCGCCCAATAGGACAGTCCCGACCCGGTCGCATACTCGCGACCTCGGTTGTCAATCGTGTCCAGTCCACTGGACATATTGAGCACGTGCCGCAGGGTGATCGCGTTGCGTGGATCCGTCTCCGGGGACCGGTTCGCCGGCAGCCACGCAAACCCGAGAGGCTGGTCGAGGGCCATCCTGCCCTGATCCACCAGCATACCGATGAGTGTCCCGGCGATGCTCTTGGCCGTGGACCAGGTGCGGGTGCGGGTGGTGACATCGAAGCCTGGCGCATAACGCTCGTGAATAATTTCTCCGTTATAAACCACGATCAGGCTCAGTGTGACCTGCTCTGCAGACTCACGCTCGAACGCCCAGTCGGAGGCCGCCTGCAACGCAGCAGCGTCGACTCCGGTGGGAAGTCCGTTGTTGTCGACCAGGTCACCATTGGGCCAGGGAATCCGGGCCGGATCACCTGGGGGATAAGGCAGGGTCATCTCCGGCAGCTTGTCGATATCCGCCAGCGTCTGGTCAGGCGGTAAGATCACACAGCCGATGCCCTCACGAAAGGCGGCTCGCATCACCGGCACGGCACCGACTGCGCCGATCTCCACCGCCCGTCGATTCCAGTCGACGTTGTAGTCGCCGCCACTGGCGGTGCCAATTGGCGGGCGCAGGAAGGCGAGTTCCTGATCGAAAACCTGTTCCAGGGTGCGGTTGGACGTGAACAGCCCGTTGCACATGAAGATCGCCTGCTGACCCCGCTTCACCATAGCCCGCTGGTGCTGCCAGTAATCGTAGTTTTCCTCTTGCTGCGCAAAGCTGTGAGACGGCAGCAGCAGAGTGAGTGTGAATAGCAAGCTTGTGAGGTGCTTCATCAGAGGGGCCTCCAGTTGAGTGCACCTAGAATAAAAGCTATCTCGGCGTAAGTCCACGTCGTCCTTGGCGGAGGCAGGAGATCAAAGGGGTCAGGTCTGCAGTCGCCATCCGCCTGGGCTTGAATCTGAGCTTGGCTTTAATAGAAAACCAGCATACGCGATTCGATGCTTTCCCGTGGTTTTGCATCTGGCGGCGCCAGAGGATTATTAAAGGCGGTATGAATAGAGCGACGAGCGTACCTGTCCCCTGCCGAATCAAAAGTTTTGATCAAGAGTACTTCCTCAGGGGTCATCGCTGGAAAGTAATACCAGCAATGATCAGGGTTAAAACTCACCAGCTCCAGCTCCCCGATACGGTCTTTAGCGCGCCGTTCACTGGCGACAATATCCTCCTCCGCCAAGGTCTGAGCGTCACAGCAGGCCAACGGTGTTTGTACTACGGTCCCGGCGATGGAGCGCCAGACGTTGATAATCGCGAAACGCGATTGCAGACACTTCTCGGCCTCGTCTGCAGGTAGTAGATCACGCAGCCGTTTTTCAGCGGAGGCTTCGGTGTAGTCATTGTGAATCACCGAGGCAGTTTCCCGGATATTGTGCTGACGGCGAATAGCCGCGGAGTCAGAGCGCAGGGTGTGGTCGAAGACTAATAATTCATGACCACCTGTTATGGCCAATACGAGTTCCCGCAATTCTGCTTCGTACGGTGTTGGTTGCCTCGCAGCCGCATAAAAATCATCAACGCTGCTCAGGTGTCTATGTAATTCGAAACCCTGTTTATCCAGGCTGGCAGATGGGTGCAGTTGGCGTGCATCGGTGATGTCTACAACTTTGTCTTCAAAGTCGGCGTTAATGCTTAATTGTGCGTCGGCACCACCTTCTGAGGCGATATAAATAGGCTTTTCACCGGTTGGAATCAGATAGCGCAACGCGGCTTGTGTAGAGGACTGGCCCATACATACCGAGTATATAGTGACGATAAAGAGTTCGTCACAGGATTTTCGACTAAATCACAAATGGGGTTAATATAGACTCAGGGTGAAACCACAGAAGTTTTACTCTGTTACCAGATCCGCTGTCTGCAAAGAACGTACTACAAAAAGAAGAACAAAATATGAAAAGACTAGTCTCAGTTTGTTGTCTGCCAGCTCTGCTGCTGTGTTGTGCCCCGCAAGTAGAAGAAGCACCGAGGGACGTCATTGGCGAATGGCATCACGCCGGTGGCAACCATGCCTCGGCGAAATACGCCGCCCTGGATCAGATCGACGCCAGTAATTTTGGGCAATTGGAAATAGCCTGGCGCTGGCAGTCGGCCGATCTGCGGCTGGATCAGGAGCTTGCCTATTTTACCGGTGACTACCGCGCCGTTCCCCTGGTTATCGATGGAGTCATGTACACCAATACCAACCACGGCCAGGTGGTGGCCCTTGATCCGGCGACCGGTACAGAACTATGGGTGTTTGATCCCGAAAGTTATCTATTAGGGCCACCGCTTTTCTCGCCGGCACAGACCCGTGGTATCGAGTACTGGACCGACGGCGAGATCGAACGACTTTTCCTGGCGACGCTGGGTAAGCAACTGGTTTCTATCGATCTCGAGACCGGACAGCCCGATCCCAATTTTGGCGACCACGGTTTTGTAGATCTTAAAAGCAACTTCGGCAAGCTCGAGTTCGAGATGAACAACATTACTCACGGCGCCCCGCCCATCGCCGTGGGAACTTCGGTAATCGTCGGTTCGAAAATCTACGACTACACCATGAATAACCGAAGTCCTCCCGGTCATGTGCGTGCCTACGATACTTACACCGGTGCATTCAAGTGGCGCTTCAACACCATTCCACAAGACCAGGAAGAATTTGTCGAAACCTGGGAGGACGATTCCTGGCGCACCGTCGGCAATACCAACGTCTGGACTTTCATGTCCGCCGACGATGAAGCAGGTTTGGTCTACCTGCCGGTGTCTACCCCGACCAATGATTACTGGGGTGGTTTTCGACTGGGAGAGAATGTCTATGCAGAAAGTCTGGTGGTGCTGAATGCCGAAACCGGCGAGAAGGTCTGGCACTTTCAAACCGTGCATCACGGGCTGTGGGATTACGATATCGCCTCGGCACCGAACCTGGTGGACATCGTCGTCGACGGCAAGCCGATCAAGGCGGTGGCCCAGGTTTCCAAGACTGGTTTCACCTATGTTTTTGATCGATTTACGGGCGAACCGGTGTGGCCCATCGAAGAGCGGGCAGTGCCGCCGAGTAACGTGCCGGGAGAGCGCGCTCATCCGACGCAGCCACATCCTACCTGGCCATTGCCGTTCGAGCGCCAGGGTATGAGCGAAGCCGACCTGATCGATTTCACGCCGGAGATTGCGGCGGCGGCGAGGGAGCTGGCCAGCGAATACGTGATGGGTCCAATCTTTACCCCACCGATTGCGCAGGGTACTAATGGCAAGAGCGCGACTATCTTCCTGCCGGGTGCCGGTGGCGGTGCCAGCTTTCCCGGCGCCAATATAGATCCTGAAACCAATATTCTCTACATTCCATCCCAGACTCGACCCTATGCCATGTCGCTGGTGCAACCACCGGAGGGGACCTCGGACTGGCCCTATGTCATTCAGGTGCAGCGAAATGTGGGGCCGATGGGATTGCCGCTGGTAAAACCTCCTTATCGTCGCCTTACGGCGATCGATTTGGACACCGGCGAGCATGTATGGCAGGTACCCTTGGGCAGAGGGCCGGCCAATCATCCAGCGCTGAAACACCTTAACCTGCCTGATCTCGGCAGTGCGTTTAGCGATGTCTCGTCCGAGGGAGGCATACTGATTACCAAATCGCTACTGGTTGCTTACCTGGCGCAGAAAGATGAGATTAGTCCCGATGCCCACGGTTCGATCCTGGTGGCATTCGACAAGATGACCGGCGCAAAGATCGCCGAAGTCCTGGTGGACCAACGTCTGCATGGGCCGATCATGAGTTATTTGCATGCGGGTCGCCAGTACATCGCGATCGCCGGTGGCGGCAGAGACCACGATGCCGAACTCATTGCCTTTGCGCTGCCTGACTAATTTGCGGGTCAGAGTATAGAGCGCGGAGGGAAGGGCGCTGGGTTCGGGGATGAACTACATGCCGCGAAGATCGAGATTGCTACAGAGCTTGACGCAGGACCTCCCGCAGCTGTGCAAAATTGTACGGCTTGTTAAGCACCGTGAAATCATTCTGCTCACCAGCGACACGCTCCGCAATGCGGTCGCTATAACCAGTACTTAGGATTACCGGGAGGGTAGGGTGATTCTTAGAACAATATTCGATCAATTCCAAGCCGGTTAATTCTGGCATGGAGTAATCTGTGATGATCAGATCGATAGTATGACTCTGCTGCTGGATCACCTTTAGTGCCTGCCGGGGATTGGAAAATTGCAGGCATTCATGACCCAGATGGGTGAGCATCAATGACAGGGTATCCAACAGGTCTTCCTGGTCGTCGATCACCATGATACGGCGGCTCTCCTGACTCGTCTGC
>JADFOC010000092.1 GCA_022563075.1 Pseudomonadota bacterium | reverse complement strand
TGTCAGTTCCTCAGGGTAAAAGCCACTCATAACCCGGACCCGCTCTGGACCCTACCAAAGCCGTGAAATTTGGAAATGGGATAGAATTGTGGCTGGAGTTTCCATGCAATTCGCGACATAATTGCCCGCTTTGAAAACAGCCGATTCCCGACACCGAATTTGCCAACAGGTGGCATGCTGTATCACAGCAAATGATCCATCTTCAACCTTTGGGCCGCAGGAATTTGCAGCGTACACAACCTGCGAAGACGTCGCTCTGTAGCATCTGAAAATTGCCAGGATTTAATAACATGCACAAGATTCAAACTTATAATCAGATCTCCGCACGAGGCCTGGAACGATTTCCGAAGCAGAACTATGAAGTCGGAGCCGCAGTCACCGATGCCGATGCGATCCTTTTACGCAGTCATAAACTGGATGCGGCTATCATTAATGGAGGCTTGAAGGCCGTCGCCCGTGCCGGTGCGGGGACCAACAACGTGCCCGTCAGCGTTTGCACGGAACTCGGCGTGGTGGTTTTCAATACCCCCGGAGCCAATGCCAATGCAGTGAAGGAGTTGGTGTTGTGCGGCTTGTTATTAGCATCCAGAGGCATTATTCCCGGCATCGGCTTCGCCAATACGCAAACTGAAGTCGCCGACTACACCGAGCTCTCGAAACTAATGGAGCGGGAAAAGAAACAATTCAAGGGCAGTGAGATTTCCGGCAAGACTCTCGGCGTCATCGGGCTCGGTGCCATCGGTTCCATGGTCGCCGAAATGGCCATCAATCTTGGCATGCAAGTTCAGGGCTATGACCCCGCGCTGTCCGTAGAAGCGGCATGGCGTCTGCCGAATCAAGTCAAACGCATTGAAAACATCCTTGCCCTGGTAGCAAGCTCCGATTTTATTTCCCTGCATCTGCCGGCCATAGATTCCACCCGAAATCTCATCAACCAAGAGTTGTTTGCGGCAATGCGTACAGGCACCTGTCTGCTTAATTTTGCCCGAGATGAAATTGTAGATTCTGCCGCACTTCAGGCAGCGTTGGAGTCTGGAAAGTTGGGGAAATATGTAAGTGATTTCCCTCGACCAGAATTAATGGGTCGAGATAATGTGATCTCTATGCCGCATATCGGCGCCAGCACCAAGGAGGCAGAAGAAAACTGCGCCATCATGGCCGCCGATCAGCTGATGGATTTTCTCGATAACGGTAATATCAAAAATTCCGTGAACTTCCCGGGTCTCTACCTGGATCGTGCCCTGGACGCAGCCAAGGGTACCCGGCTGGCCATCAGTAATAAGAATGTACCGACCATACTGGGGCAGATATTGTCGGTACTGGCAGATCAGAATATTAATGTAATCGACATGCTCAACCAGAGCCGGGACCAAGTCGCTTACACCCTCATCGACCTGGAATGCGCCCCCAGCGATGCAGCCGTAACTGCAATCTCTGGAATTGAGGACGTAATAAAGGTCAGCTTACTTTAGTAATCATTGCTCGTTGGGAATGGAAATATGACTCGAGTCTTTAATTTTAGTGCAGGGCCGGCGATGCTGCCAAGGCCGGTTATGGAGAAAGCACAGCAGGAATTTCTTGATTATAACAACCTAGGGGCTTCGGTAATCGAGATCAGCCATCGCTCGAAGGAATTTGATGCCATTATCAACCAGGCCGATGTATTGCTAACTGAGTTAGCCAGTATTCCCGAGAACTACAAAATACTCTACGTACACGGCGGCGCGCAGATGCAATTTTCTGCCGTACCGTTGAATTTGATTAACCGCTTGCCGGCCAGAAAAGCCGTCTATATAGAATCCGGGAATTTTGCCAAACTGGCCAAAAAAGAGGCCACCCGCTATGGCAGCATCACTACTGCGGCGACCAGTGAAGCCAGCAATTACGATCGCATACCGGACTTCGATGCGGCGAGTGTGGACCCGGAAACTTCGTATATTCACATCACCAGCAACAATACTATCTACGGTACCCGTTGGCAGCAATTTCCAGACACCGGAGATATTCCGTTGGTCGCGGATATGACCTCTGAACTGTTGTCCAGAAAGATCGACGTATCCCAATTCGGCATCATCTATGCCGGTTTGCAGAAAAATCTGGGCCCAGCTGGCTTGGCCTGCGTCATAATCCGTGAGGATCTGCTTGCACATGCACTGCCAGAAACACCCAACTTGCTCAACTACAAGACCTATGCCGAGAAACACTCTCTCGCCAATACCAACAATACTTTTGCAATCTACATGATGAAGCTGGTGCTGGAGTGGTTGCGTGATTCCGGTGGCATCGGCGCCATCGAGGCACGCAATGAGAGCAAGGCAGCCTTGCTGTATGACGTGATAGACAATTCGGATTTCTATCTGGGAACGACGCAGACTGCGCATCGATCCATCATGAACGTCACCTTTAATCTGGCCAACAACGATTTGTTGGACGAATTCCTGTCTCAGGCGTTGGCCAACGGATTGTATGCGCTGAAAGGCCACCGCTATGTGGGCGGTGCCCGCGCCTCAATCTATAACGCCATGCCCAGGGAAGGTTGTCAGGCTCTGGCTGACTTCATGCAAGAGTTTGAAAAATCCCATGCCTAGCTGATCGGTTGTATCGCTGCAACCATTCTCGGTTTCAATAGATTGAACCACTAAGCGGTATTCGGGTTAGTATGTTGAGATCGGTTGTAGCCTTGTTTGAAGTTCGCGACACAACATTCAAATGACTCCCCCACGCAAAATTATTCATTGCGATTGCGATTGTTTCTATGCCTCGATAGAAATGCGTGATAACCCCGAATTGGTAGGCAAGCCAATCGCGGTAGGGGGATCCCCAGATCGCCGCGGTGTAGTCGCGACCTGCAATTATACAGCCAGAGAATTTGGCATTCACTCTGCCATGCCTGCAGCGACAGCACGAAAACACTGTCCAGACTTGATCATTATCCGACCGGATATGGAAAAGTACCGACGGGCATCGCAACAAATTCTCGAAATTTTTCGACACTATACCTCCGTCATAGAGCCACTCTCTCTGGATGAGGCTTTTCTAGATGTCAGCGAATCCTCACACTACCAAGGTAGTGCCACATTAATCGCAGACGCTATCCGCCAACAAGTAAGGGATGAAGTTAAAATCACAATTTCAGCCGGCATTGCATCTAATAAATTCCTGGCAAAGATCGCCAGTGACTGGAATAAGCCGGATGGCCAATTCGTGATTACCCCGAATCAAGTGAATGGATTTGTCGCGAAATTGCCGGTGCACAAATTACCGGGCGTTGGCAAGGTCACCGCGAGCAAGATGAAGCGCCTAGGTATCGAGAATTGCAACGATCTTAGGCAACTGGATGCAGAACAATTGCGTGAGTATTTTGGCAGTTTTGGTGAACGCCTGCATGAACTGAGTATGGGGATCGATGATCGGCCGGTTCAGACTGAGCGGATTAGGAAATCGGTGAGTGTCGAAAACACCTTCGCCGTGGATCTGCCCACCTTGCAGAGCTGTCTGGAAGAGTTGCCACAGCTTGAACTGCAGCTGGCCAAGAGACTGAATAAGCTAGGCGATGAATATCGAGTGCACAAGCAGTTCATCAAGATCAAATTTCATGACTTTGTGCACACTACGGTGGAAATGGTATCGAATACTGCAACCATGGACAATTTTGTGAAACTGTGTGAAGAAGGCTTTTCCCGCGGCGAGAGACCGGTGCGACTGCTGGGCATGGGCGTGAGACTGTTGCCAAAACAGGAAATCGACTCGAATCCCAATGAGGCGGACCAGTTAACCCTAACACTGGATCAGGATGTTTGAGGCTCCCTTGGTTTAATTTCAACAAATTACTTATCGAACCGGTCATACTCGGGGTAAAGCTCACCTAGGAGAACATCGTGCAAAACAAACTGTCCAGATTTCGAAAGTTATCCGTACTATTCACTTTGCTAATCTCATTCGCAGGATATTCCCATGGGCAGCAACAACAGGATCCACGTACAGGTGTATTCTCAGCCGAATTCCCCTACCAATCCAAATTTGTAGCGGTGCATGGTTATCGGCTGCATTACATCGATGAAGGCAATAGTGAGGGTGATACTTTTTTATTCTTACATGGGAACCCCACTTCCTCTTATCTATGGCGCAATGTCATGCGCTATGTGAAACCACATCACCGAATCGTTGCGGTTGACAATATAGGCTTTGGAAAATCAGATCAGCCGATGGAATTAGATTACACATTTCAGACTCACTACCAATTTATTGAGGCATTCATCGACGCCATAGAACTAAAGGACATCATTCTCGTCGTTCACGATTGGGGCTCCGTCCTGGGTCTGAACTATGCGATGCTGAATTCCCCCAATGTGAAAGGCATTGTCATGCTGGAAGCGCTTATCCCTCCAGCATTCC
Source organism: Pseudomonadota bacterium (assembly GCA_022563075.1). Taxonomy (GTDB): domain Bacteria; phylum Pseudomonadota; class Gammaproteobacteria; order Pseudomonadales; family Pseudohongiellaceae; genus UBA9145. The sequence continues at coordinate 3,908 of JADFOC010000092.1, read as the reverse complement.
CGAGAGAGGAAGCAGGATTTTTCGCCAACCTGAGAAATCCAGATAGCGGAAAGCAACTGCTGATCGAACAGAATATGTTTATTGAGGGGATACTATTCAATGGTGCCGTGACTCGTTCCTTTAGCGATGCAGAAAAAGAAGTATACCGAGCTCCTTTCCTTACACCGGAAACCCGATTTCCCATTTACGTCTGGCCAAATGAGCTTCCCATTGCGGGAGAACCTGCACGAAATGTTGCAGTCGTAGAAAAGATCGGTGCCTGGTTACGCGCGTCCCCAATCCCCAAATTGGTGCAATATGCCGATCCTGGCACCATGATAAATGCTGCAACGGCGCAATGGATGATCGAAAACTACCGCAACGTTGAAACTCAGTTCATCGGCTATGGCAGGCATTACATCCAGGAAGACAATCCACAGGCAATCGGTCGTGGCATGGTGGAATGGCACCGACGTGCAATTCAGTAGTCCTCGACCACTTTAATTATCATGAGCAGATATCGTCCACCACAGCCAGCAGGATCGAAATACATCACGGCAGAAGGTGAAACACAGCTCAAGGAAGAATTGCATCGACTATGGAAAGTCGAAAGGCCGCAAGTGACTCAATCTGTATCTGAGGCCGCCGCAATGGGAGATCGCTCCGAAAACGCGGACTATATCTACGGTAAAAAACGATTACGTGAAATCGATCGCCGGGTTCGATACTTACGCAAACGACTGGAAGAAATGATCGTTGTTTCAGATCCGCCCGACGATGTCAGTAAGATTTATTTCGGCGCTACGGTGACACTGGAGGACGATGAAGAAAACTCAGTTCGTTATCGTTTAGTTGGACCTGACGAGATAAATCCTCAACTGGGCTATATAAGTATTGATGCCCCCTTGGGCCGCGCCCTGCTTGGTAAGACAGTTGACAGCGAAATAGAAATCGAGTCCCCTATCGGCCGCAAACGTTACTGTGTACTTGCAATTGACTACTCGGGAAGCTCCGACTAGTCCGGCTAAGATGAAGCATGTAACCATCATCACGATACCTAAAGCACTTGGTTCTACCATCACCATTCCGCTGGAAATGTTAAGCGCCGCTAATGACATTAGCCGTGCCAGAAAACAGCACAGCAAATTGATCACAATCGATCTGGCCTGCGTTGCTGACAAAACGGTGGAACTGAGTGGCGGCCTCATTATGCAGTGCGACAAGACTCTGCAGGAAATTGCGAAGACCGATCTTGTTTTTGTGCCGGGCATCTGGGGCAATCCGAGAGCATCGGTGCGGAAATACAGCGCAATGCTAAGCTGGCTGCAGACACAGTTCCGCCAAGGATCTACTATCTGTTCGATCGTCACCGGCAGCCATTTTCTGGCGGCGGCAGGACTATTGGATGGCAAGCCAGCCACCACCCACTGGCGCTTCTTCGATCAATTTCAACGCCACTACCCGCGCGTTAAATTACAGCGCAAACGATTCATCACTTACGCCGACAATTTGTATTGCACGGGTAGCGTAAATGCCGCCAGGGACATCATGTTGCACTTCATCGAGCAACTCTATGGCGAATCTATTGCCAATGAAATATCGCGTCATTTCACCCATGAATTAAAACGTTCCTACGAATCATTATTATTGGGTGAGGACCAACACAGCACACACCATGACGAAGTGATCATAAAAGTGCAGGAGTGGCTACAGGAGAATTATTCTGCGCAAATTCACGTTTCTGAGGTCGCCGACAGCTTCAGGATGGGTGTGCGATCCCTGAATCGCAGATTTAGACTAGCGACGAATACGGCGCCACTGCAATACTTGCAGGAAATACGAATCAGTCACGCCAAAGAGTTACTTAAAAAAAGCAATTTGTCGGTATCCGAAGTGGCAGACAAAGTTGGTTATCAGGACGCAAGCTATTTCGCCGGACTCTTTAAGAAACTCAATGCCGTGACACCCAATGAGTATCGCAGGCTGGTAAGGAATAAATTATTTGTCGCGGAGAGCAGGCAGCAGTCAGCTCATTGACCTGAACCGACTGCTGTTTGGAGATTTCCTAATTAGTTGATTTGCTCAGTTGTTCTAGTTGTTCGGCAGTGGCTTCTTGCTGATACTTGGACTTCCACTCCGAATAGGGCATGCCATAGACTATTTCTCTGGCGCTCTCGTAGTCTATCTCGATGCCCCGCGTCTGCGCTTCTGCTCGGTACCATTTGGATAAGCAGTTTCGACAGAAGCTCGCCAGGTTCATTAGATCGATGTTCTGCACCTCTTTGTGCGTATCCAGGTGATTCAACAGTTTCCTGAATGTGGCTGCTTCAATCTCTAGTCGATCCTGCTCATTCATAGTCATACCAAATTTCCGTCAGGCGGCTTGATCATCATAACTATCGATTTCTTTGAGAGCCGAAACCTTGCGATGTTTTTTGCCGACTGATTTCAGTTGCCGCTCGGCGGCGTTGAATGCGTCTCTTATTGCAATGTATAAATCTTCATGCGCGTGATTGTCATGCTGTTCTTGATTAACACGGACTTCGCGGGAAGGAGTATGAATTTCCAGTCCAACTGAATACACCTTACCCTTGTGATGATTATTGTGTGGTGAATCCAATACAACCCGACCGGTGATGATTTGATCGCAATATCGCTCCAGTTTCATAATACGCTTCTGTACTAAGTCTGTCAGAGCGTTTGATTGATCAATGTTGTGGAAAACAACTTGGAATTCATTAGTCATAAAACACTTTCTCCTTGGTACGTTCAAAACATGGCTTGCGCCTAACTATTACCTTCATCCTCGTTAAACATTGTCACCTCCGTTTACTATCGAAACTTTGCGTAGCATCAATTTATGACTCGATTGACAATGCGGCCAGGGATAGTCAAAAACAGCCCCGTGGCGGTCAGCCCAGACTGTTCTGCACCACGGTTTGAATGAACCACCTGTTTCTCATGACTGGGCAACATGACTGATGGCAGCGGCGAATGATTTGATCTGCCGCGCCGGTGTGAAATCGCACTGCAAGCCCGGGGTTGATATGGATTACGGGAAGCCAAAATAAAGGGAAATTGGGTTTGAGGAGAACAGCTAAATACCAAAGTACCTAGGAGGAGCGTTCTACACTGCACCGCGTATTGGTTCTCTAACATCCCCTTTCCTTCTACTGCTGGATTTCAGATTACCCCTTTCAGATGCCTTTGTCATCCCTGCTGAAAACACCAGTGCCAGGGTTCATAATCTATGCCTGAAGCGTGGTTGCGGGGATAACTAAGATAGAAATTGTAGGCGGCGGAATTTTCCATAAGCCACTGAAATGCCTCTGTATTTTCAAATTCCTCAACCAGGGCATCGCAACCCGAAGTACCGAGATCGAGGGCCCGCCCAGAGTGATGCTCACTGAATCCAGGTGCCGCATTGACGCGCAAAATCTGCTCGATTAATTGGCCTTTTTCGAGCTTTGCTGCGATGAGTTCATGCTGATACTCGACGCTGCGAAAGGCGGAAACCAGGAACAGGGAAACCCCGTCGGCGGCGGCGGCGGCCCGCATCGAAGACCATGATCGCAGGGCCGCAGCCACCAGTTTCTGCGGTCGTTGGTAAAAATCCAGCTCGGTGTCTACCAGCTCTTCCGGTTCGGGACAGAGTGTCAACCCGCAGTTCTGCCCATAATCCGGGGAAATCCCAAGCTGGGCATGGGACCAGCTCACCCGGCGCTTGAATTGTTGTAGCTTGGATAAATCAGTTTGCAATGGGAAAGAACCCCCATCAGCTTGCTATAGCGGGTTTGAATTTGAAGGCATGAAGTGAACGGGTCTGCGCTTGTACGCAGACCCGTCAATTCTATCGTGGGTAGCTATCGAAGACTGTCTCAATCCAGCGTTGTTCATTGATAAAACCCCCGCCCCAGGACTCATACATG
>JADFOC010000523.1 GCA_022563075.1 Pseudomonadota bacterium | reverse complement strand
GTTAATTTAGGCAATGCATTGTTTATCTGCGTATTTAATTCGCTATCCAACATGTTTGATTCCGGCGAACGCGTGTCGATGTAATGCTCTTCATGTTTATACTCATTCTGTATAGCCGCCATCTTCTCCCAGGTACGCTTCAGCTTTCTCCGGTTCGATAAGGCCGTATTCACCAGAATCTTGTGCAGCCAGGTACTGAACTTGCTTTCTAACTTGAATTTAGGAAGGGCTCGGTACGCCGACAGCATGGCATCTTGATAGATATCATTGGCATCGTCGGGAGTGTGAGCAAATCCAGCAGCCACCGCCAACATTTGACTTTCCAGCAGGCGTACTAATCTCTCAAACGCAGCGATATTGCCGGCCTGTGCTGATCGAACTAATTCCTCTTCCGTTTCCTTTAACAAGGAAACCTCCCCGGTAGCCTGTATCGACTCTATTACTTCATTAGAGTGTACTTCCGTGGAAAGGGTTAACAAGGGATAGCCGCGAATTTCCTCGGCGAAATGGGCGCAAGTTTTAATTGGCGAACGAGAAAGGGCACGGGGCACAGGCCCCGCGTTAATCTACTGAGTTGCTAACAGATAGAAATTAGAATTTTTACCCAGCCAACTGACTGGCAGATGATTGGCATCTTGCGATGGTGGCGCTACTGCTTAGGCCGGGTCCTGGGATCGCTGGCGCGAAGGCCGATTCTCTCGGCGGGGCCGGTCCTGCTGTTGCGCACGACGTCTTTCTCGTAGCGCGTTGCGTTCGTCTTCGCTAAGACCTTCCAACCGGCGCTCAACCTCCTGTCGTCGCAGCTCACGTTGTTCCCGGCCTAGCTCTCCGCGACCTTCGATACGACCAGCGCGCTCCGCCCTGGCGGCGGCATCGTCGGCAGCCTCCGTGTCATCCTGCGCTGTGACCAGTGGAACCACCGCCAGCAACGCGAGTACTGCAAATACAAAGCAAACTATTTTCTTCATGCCTACCATCTCCACTATTTAGCGCCCTTCCAGGGCCAAATTGATCCGTTGTAATCAAGAAAACGCGCTCATGGAGAAATGGTTGACAGACAGGGGCAGCACACCAGAGCCTCGATTAATCTTCCTTGTCGGGAATTGATTCGGGATCAGCTGTGCTGGCGAGTTTGAAGCGTCCTGTCCTGCTGAGACTATCACGTAACAGGAACTCGATCTGCGCATTGAGACTGCGCAGATCGTCATTCGCCCAACGCTGTACCGCGGTGAGGATATCCGGGTTGATTCGAAGCGGATATGTTTTTCGTTTCATTATCGGTCCATCAGTACCGAAGGGTGATACTGGTTAGGTGTAAAGACTGCCCGTATTAATCACTGGCATAGCATCACCACATAGCACCACTAAGAGATTGCTCACCATAGCCGCCTTGCGCTCTTCATCGAGGTGAACCACCTTCTTCTTGGCCAGGGAATCAAGTGCCAGCTCGACCATGCCCACGGCACCTTCAACAATCTTATGGCGCGCCGCGACGATGGCCGATGCCTGTTGTCGCTGTAACATGGCACTGGCAATTTCCGGCGCATAGGCCAAATGGCTGATGCGGGCCTCGATGACTTCCACGCCGGCTTTGGTATAGAGCGGATTCGCCCAACGCAGTCCTGGCTGCATCTCACTACCCACATACTTGCCAAAAAGTTGCAGCACTCTACCCTCGTTCGGGTTTACCAAAAAGAAACCGAACCAGCAGATAAACACGATGATTCCAGCCAGCACCAGCACCACCTTCAGCAGGAGCTCACGCGGATGCACGCCAACCGACTCAAGACCGCTCGTCCCCGACGCCTTCGCAAACTCGCTATCGTCGCCCTCTTGCTGCTCATCGGCGGCAGCGCCACGGCCGGCACCTACGTGTGGCTGACGAAAGCAAATCTATACACGTTTGAAGTGCGTCGCGGCGACGAAGTGATCAGCCGCTCGCGGATCCTCGTGAAGCGAGGCCAGACCGCCACCATTATCGTCGAAAAGGGAATTGATGATCCTGACTCGGTCGCGGTCCACATTTTTTATGACGGATCGTTCACGGTCATCGGTCCGCCGGACGCCGTGGT
>JADFOC010000091.1 GCA_022563075.1 Pseudomonadota bacterium | reverse complement strand
AAGCTGCACGAGTCTGGTTTCGCCTCACCCTGGCAACCAAAATATGAGACTGGGAAGCTTCGCGGTATAGTTGGCATCGAAATCACCATTCGTGAAATTCAATGCAAATTCAAACTAAGCCAAAATCGCGAGCCAAAGGAACGACGAGAGATAGCAAAACAACTGCAAGCGATGGGCAATACCGAGCTAGCAGAAGCTATGTCTATTCAACTTGACAAAATCTGAATTTCTAGGTGAATTGAACAATCATGACCCAGCATCTATTTTCTGCAATTTGGCGTTGCTGCATGTTTCGCCGAGGGAGTATCTGATCCATTTATTAAACCCTGATACAATCCAATGATTAGCGCCAACCAAGCTCTACTGCGACTGCAAGAAGGCAATTTACGTTTTCGATCCGGCGGAACGAGTGCAAATGAAATCGATACAGCGAACCGAAATCGATTGGTCGTGCCCCAGACACCTTTCGCGATCATTCTTGGTTGTTCAGATTCACGGGTTCCGGCGGAAATTATCTTCGGTCAAGGGCTCGGTGAGCTTTTTGTTATTCGAGTCGCGGGCAATATAGTTGCACCTTCTCAGATTGGGAGCATAGAATTTGCCGCCGAAAAATTCGGAACCCGATTGGTGGTCGTACTGGGTCACTCCATGTGTGGAGCGGTTGAAGCAACACTAGAGCAACTCGTGCGGCCCACAGAAAGCCGATCTCCAAATTTGCACTCAATCGTTGATCGCATTCGACCCGCTGTGCAACCTCTAATCGATTCGTATACGACGGAAAATTCATCTGAATTACTCCAGTTGGCGGTGCGCCGAAACATCGAGGCTTCTGTTGCAAATCTACTGCATGGATCTGCAATCCTGGAAGACCTGGTTGAGAATGATGGCTTGATGGTTGTAGGTGCCGAGTATTGCCTGGAATCCCAGGTCGTTGAATTTCTCGTCGATGCCTAGTCTGCCTCTGATGCGAGTCATCAGCCTGGCAATGGTCTAAAGCAACAGTCAGACACTATGCCTAAACTCTATCAATTAGAAACACCACGCTTGAGACTGCGGCAATGGCGATCGAGTGATTACGCAAAATTTGCCAGCATAAATACAGACCCGCTAGTAATGGAATATTTTCCAGATTTATTAAGCGATGCGGAGAGTAATAAATTGGCGCAAGAGATCGAATCCCAGATAGCAGAAAAAGGCTGGGGGCTTTGGGCGCTGGAACTCAAGGAAGCTCAAGAGTATATCGGCTTCGTTGGCCTGCACCCGGTAGATGACCTCGGTTTTGGAGAATGTGTGGAAATTGGCTGGCGGTTGTCAAGCGATCGGTGGGGGAACGGGCTTGCAACGGAGGCAGCAGACGCTTCATTATACTTCGCCTTCGAACAGCTACAACTGAATGAAGTCGTATCTTTCACTACCATAAAAAACATCCGCTCCAGGTCTGTTATGGAAAGATTGGGGATGATCAATAGTCATGAAAACTTTCAACACCCTAAGGTAGCCCATAAGAGCGATTTGTGTGAGCATGTGTTGTACAAAATAAGCAGGCAGGTTTTTAACCCATCGAAGAAACTAAAACTTCCAGTTTGTACGGTGATTGAAAGCCCTTAATTATTGGATTGGAATTAACTCATGTGAAATGGAAGTTGCCATTATGGTAGGCTTGAATTTCATTTCACTGGCGACCCGCTTACCGGTTACGTCTATCCCCGCACTGATTGCCGGACTTTGTCTGGCTCTGCCTTCAGCTCGTCTATGACCGCATACCGAGAACAAATTGAAATCAGCAAAGACGAGATCGGTGAAGTTTATTACCAACAAAATGGGCATAAAATTCGTAAAAACAGTTTCTCGGCTTGCGCCAGGGCGCTATGGTTTTCCAATCGTATCACGCCAGAAATTGTAGCTTTAATACCGGGCGTGTTTGTCGACACCAAATGAATTGCACCGATAGCACATGTCTGGACGTGCAGTGCTCTGCCGTGGGTGAGACGGGACCCTGACATCCCATACTATGAACAACATCCAACGATTAGAGATTTGATTACGCTGTGGCGAAACGCCAAACAAGTCAATTACTCTAAATCGTAAAAATAGACAGCTAATTCGTACGCGACGAACGCAGCAAACGATCCACACCTGCATTGTAAAGCGCCAGGTCTACGGCGCTGCGAATCATATGCGCGTCCTCCATTTGCATAACCTGATCTAATAAATCTTGTGCAGCTTCAAGAGTTATGCTTCGAATTACAGATTTAACTTTAAGCAAGGCTGCCGCGTTCATCGATAACGCATCAAAACCCATTGCCATCAATAACACCGCAGCGCCGGGATCTCCAGCCATCTCGCCACAGATGCTAACCGGCTTACCTTCATCCTGTGCCTGCGTTACAACATTTTGTAGCGCAATGAGTACTGCAGGATGAAAAGAACTGTAGAGATTTGCTACCCGCGGGTTGTTGCGATCTACCGCTAGCAGGTATTGCGTAAGATCGTTGCTGCCCACGGAGATAAAATCCACCATTCTAGCCAGAACGCGAGTTTGATAAACCGCCGCAGGAAGCTCAATCATAACTCCTATAGGTGGATAGGTTACTTCCAATCCCTCCTGAATGAGTTCGCGATGAGATTTCTTAATGAGCCGCAAAGCGGAGCTGACTTCGTCTACATTACATATCATGGGTAACATTATCTGCAGATTCTCCAGGCCGACGCTCGCTCTCAACATAGCCCTGATCTGACAAGTAAAGATTTCCGGATGGTCGAGCGTAACGCGTATCCCTCGCCAACCTAGAAAAGGATTTTCTTCTTCGATTGGAAAATAAGGCAGGGACTTGTCACCTCCTATATCAAGGGTGCGCATGGTAACTACTTTAGGTGCGAAGGCCTCCAGTTGCTCACGATAAATAGTAGATTGTTCCTGCTCAGTGGGAAAACGTTCACTGAACAGAAACGGTACTTCCGTTCTAAACAAACCGATACCTTCTGCGCCCTGATCTAACGACTGAATGACATCGGTCATTAAGCCGGTGTTTACCCAGAGGTGAACTCGATGTTTATCAGCAGTTTCACAGGGCAGGTCTTTTAGTTCTTCCAAGCCTTTGATTAATTGGTCTTGTTCCTGAATCGTACACATATAACGTTTGCGTAGCTGATCCGAAGGATTACTAATGACCTCGCCTTTGTATCCGTCGACAATGACTTCCTTGTTATCTAGCTGATTGTACGGTAAATCCACCACCCCCATGACGGTTGGAATGCCCATCGATCTGGCCAGTATTGCAACATGTGAGTTACCAGAGCCCTTTACCGAGATGAGGCCTTTGAGTTTGCTTTTTGGCACATCGGCCAACATGGCTGGGGTCAATTCCTCACTTACCAGAACTGTGTTGTCATGGTACTCGGTTGTTACCGATTCCTTCTCTTGCAAATAAAACAGTACGCGGCTACACAAGTCCTTGATGTCTATGGCACGCTCACTCAGATAGGGGTCATTCATTTGTTCAAAGTTGCGCACGTGTTCATTCGCAACGTAAGCTAGAGCTCCTTGCGCCCAAGATCCCATCTTTATTCTCACCACGACTTCGTTTCCAAGAGCACTGTCATCAAGCATATGTGCATAGACATCAAACAACTGCCGTTCTTCTTCGGCTACATGTCCCGCTAACCTGGCATGCAGCTCACGCATATCTTCTCGGACTGTATTGATACAAGTATTGAAAAATTTAATTTCCTTATCGATATCTTTGGCGCGCCGGTCGGGGATCTTACTGAGATTGGCGTGTGGGAATACTACGAGGACCTGACCGATAGCGACACCGGAAGAACCGGAGACCCCATGAAAAATCACGTCTGATGTTTTGTGCCCTGAGGGGCTGAGGCCTGCAATAGCGCCCGTGGCCTCGGCATGGGCAATTACACCGGCTAGCTGTGCGGAGAGAGTAATGAGAAAAGCTTCTTCGCTTTCATCGAAGCGCCGGCGCTCTTCGTGTTGAACCACCAGTACGCCCAACACCGAACGGTGGTGGATGATGGGAACGCCAAGAAATGCGTGAAAATCCTCTTCGCCGGTTTCCTTCAGGTAGTGATAGTTAGGATGCACAGAAGCATCTCGCAAGTTGATCGGTTCTGCATTTTTTGCAACAAGTCCTACCAGCCCTTCACCAATTTCCAGGCTGACATGGCCAACCGCTTCTTTCTTGAGACCTTCAGAAGCCATCAACACATGACAGTTTATGTCAGAATCTAATAAGTAGATTGAACAAACCTGGGTGTTTAGTGCCTCTCGTACCCGGCGCACAATAATATCCACCGCCGATTTTAAATCTTTGGCCGCATTTACTTTTTGTACTATGCTGCGTAATCGCTCCAGCATGTTTCCGTCCCGTCAGTCGATGATCGTAGCAGAGACAAGCCACTCTAATGAGAAAAGAGTTCCCTGTTTGGTACGGCAAAGCTTGATCGTTCGCATTATCTGTTTATTTAACAGATTTTCAGGAAACCTCGAAACTGACCAGTATGACGCTGGCTTATTCACAGGTTCCCTCACTTATCATTGTTGATTTACGTAGTTATTAAGAGGATCTATCAATTCCTTTAAGGCTTTTCGGTAAATATCCCTCTTAAATTCAATGACCTGATTCACTGGATACCAGTAACTTACCCAGCGCCAAGCATCAAATTCAGGTTGACCGGTTCTACTCAATACGACACTGCTATCGTCGCTCTCCAGACTCAAAAGGAACCATTTCTGTTTTTGACCGATACAAACTGGTTCCTCGTTATGGCGAATGAAGTGACTGGGTAGATGATATCGCAGCCAGTCACTGGTGCAGTGCAGTATTTTTACATCATCTGCGGCCAATCCTACCTCTTCATCCAACTCTCGAAATAGAGCGTCTTCCACCGATTCACTCGGTTTAATGCCCCCTTGAGGAAACTGCCATGCACTTTGTTTGATTCGTTTAGCCCAAAGCAATTGCCCTAGACGATTGCAAATTACGATCCCCACGTTGGCGCGGAAGCCCTCTGAATCAATCACACGCATCAGTCCTCATACAGAGCCAAGCGGCTATTGTTTCACAAAGTTCGTTGGGTGAGCAATGGCAAAGCATCGGCAACATGTTATATTATTTATATAATTCAATGAGTTAGGCAATTATAACCCTGATTATACCGGGTTCGATTCGGCTATTTCTCGTGCCGTAACTAAATCACAACGGTTATAATGCGGCGTTTTACACTGTCAACCCAGCAAGGTTAATGATGACAAGGCGCTTAGCACTATTTGATTTGGACAACACCCTGCTCGCAGGAGACAGCGACCACGCCTGGGGAGAGTTCTTGATTTCAAAAAATCTTGTCGATGAATCCAAGCATAGAGCTGAAAATGATAAATATCACCAACAATATCAAGATGGAAAGCTCGATATAGACGCCTATGTGAAGTTTACCCTCAGTCCAATATTGGAATTCAGCATCAGTGAAAGAAAGCAATTGCACGAAGATTTCATGCGTGAGGCAGTCGTGCCAATGATTTCGGAAGCCGCACAGGCACTGGTAAAAAGTCACAAAACCGCGGGAGACTGTTGCGTTATCATTACCGCGACCAATGAATACATTACTGCGCCAATTGCCAGGACATTTCAGGTTGATCAATTGCTCGCCACAGATCTGGAAGTCGTGAACGGTCAATACACCGGCAATATATCCGGCATCCCCTGTTTTCAGACCGGCAAAGTAGAGAAACTGAATCAGTGGCTGCGGCTGCGGAATGATGGCTTAAGAATCGATGAGAGCGTTTTTTATAGCGATTCGGTCAATGATTTACCCCTGTTAAATCAGGTGGCAACTCCCATCGTGGTAGACCCCGATGCGGGACTCAGAGAAGCCGCGAATAATAAAGGCTGGGACATAATAAGTTTGCGCGATTAACTCGAGCGACAGCAATGTATATATACATACCATGGTCAATGCGTTTTTACCCTCGCCGCTCCATTTGCGTACTGTGGTGTTGCCTCACGCTACTGAGCTGTGCCAGGGACGAGGAAATCGCAATAGACGCTACCTCCGCTGATTTACGCGCCAATAATGTCCCCGCGGACCAGGCTGACCCAGTACTGACAAACTCATTAAGAGTATTAGTGCATGGGTATTTACAACAAGTCGAGTTCGATTTCGCCAATGTTGAAACCAATCTAACGCGTTTGCAATCCGACATAGTTAGATTCCTTGACTCCCCTGATACCGATACGATGAACACGATGCGTAGTGGCTGGTTGAACGCTCATGTCGCCTTTGAACTCACCACGTTGCATCATTACTTCGCAGGAATGTTGTTGGCAGAGCAGGAAAGCCTGACTCTATTGCAACTTCAATATCGCACCAATCATTGGCCCATTTTACCCGGCTATATCGACTATGTTGATGGCTATCCAAATAGCGGTATCGTCAGCGACATCACCGTCGTTTTAGATGTTCCGAGTTTGCGGCAACAGCATGGAACATTCGATCTAGCGGAGGCGACCCTGGGTTTTCATGTACTTGAATTCCTTATCTGGGGAGAAAATCCGGATGGGAATACTCTACGTCCGGCATCTGACTATGAATCGATATCGCAACTCACTGCATTGCAAGCGGATGGCGGCCTGAAATTGGTTCAGCTAGGCAAAAATCGTCGCCGCCAGCTGCTGTCCTTAACTGCACAGGTTTTGATGGAAGATTTTCAATCCACCCAGTCCCTGTGGCAAGAAAGCAGCAGCCTCTTTCGTGAAAAAGTGAATTTAATGGACAGCCCCGAGCTGCTCATATTGCTGATGACAGCCATGACTTCAATGCTGACCGAAGAACTCCTGGTGCGCTCACTTTACCCACTACTGAATGGAGATTATACAGACAGTATCCAATCTCCTTACAGCCATTCAACTCAAAACGCAGTGGCCGCACAGTTGAGCTCGGTCGAAGGCCTACTGCTTGAGAGTAAATCCGGCACGGGTACTCCACTGGATGCCCTGTTAGTCACGATTTCTACAGATTTCGAAGAGTTCTTTTACCAAAACTTTGACTCCAGCAAGGAATGTCTGGCATTACTTTACCCTAACCTGAAGTTACCCGAAAATCCTAGGGCGACCCTACAGGCAGAATTTGAAATTGTAGAGTGTATTAACCTACTGACTAACACCATTAATCACTTGGAACAGATTAAGATCGGTGTCTCGAATCCTTCGAACCCTGTTTAAATTCTTGATCAGAGCTCCTCTAGTTGAATTTCCACGATTAGATCATCAGTCAATCGCTCTAGTTCGCTTTGTAGTTCTTCTAAATCCAGTCCGGAGGGCACTTTTAGCCTGGCCTTTGCCTTGAACAGAATATCCCCAGACATTGGAGCTGGCACGCATTCGGTATTCAGCTCTTCTACATTGACTGATAATCCAGCGAGAACTTGAGAGATTTCACGTATGATTCCTGGACGATCATTGCCTACCAGGGTTAGGGTAACGGTTTGTTGTGAATCAGCAGGCGATTCTGCATCAGCCTTTTCTATGACCAGTGTAAATTGATCTGATAAGCCCTTAAGTTCGTCTACTAATTTCTCAGCATGTTGATCTGCCACACTTACTCGTAATATACCGGCAAATTTCCCAGCAAGTTGAGACATACTGCTCTCCAGCCAGTTACCAGAATTATCTGCTATGGTCTGAGCAAGTGATTCAACCAGCCCCGGTCTATCATCCGCTATTACGGTTAATACAAGGTAAGTCGCCATTGTTCCCCTCGCTAAGGTATTTGGGGCGTTCTGCTTAGAATAGCCCTATCTGCTTGTTCAATATTGCATGCATCGACGATGATCTAAAGACTAATATAGAGTCAGCAATGGGTGCTAACTGTTTCTCGATATAGAATTCAAAATCTATCGCCGATTGGCGATAGTGCCGCGGCTCCGGTCCACAAACCGTCATAATGTATTCGATCCAACCCCCGGATTGATACAGGCTCGGCAAGTTTCGTTGCTGCCTGATCGTTTCCGCCTTCCGCGCCGCCTGAACATGGGGTGGAACATTTTTAACATAGTCTCCCAGCTTGCGGCGCAATCGCTTGCGTAATACCAGTTCTGATTCGTATTTCCCAGAAAGTATATCGGACACCGTCTGTTTAACGTAGTCCTCATAAGGTTCATCCAGGAAAATCCGTTCATAGAGAACTTTTTGGAATTCTCTTGCGACCGGCGACCAGTCGCTGCGCACTGTCTCCAGACCTTTGAATAATACGCGGTAACCACTAGTATTGGTGTTTTTTGTTTGTGGGCTGGAAC
>JADFOC010000522.1 GCA_022563075.1 Pseudomonadota bacterium | reverse complement strand
CCTGTTAAAAGCCGCTGGCGATCTGGGCACCACCATCTTTCATCCGGTTGGCACCTGCAAGATGGGCAGCGATGCCATGGCTGTAGTCAATGACCGGCTTCAGGTCCACGGCGTGGAAAACCTGCGCGTGATAGACGCCTCCATCATGCCAAGGATTACTTCTGGCAATACCAATGCACCCACCGTGATGATTGCGGAAAAGGGTGCGGAGTTTGTATTGCAGGACAGCGGTGACTGAGACTATCTGCTGGATCAGCTACGCTTCATGAAGAACACATGGGGCATCTTCACCCCCGGCCCCAGCCAAGGGCGTTTCGGCATCGGGAATCGAACCGTTTTCAGTGTAGGTGTAAAAATTTAACTCGAAACTTGGTCTGCCGCATCTGGACTCCCACTGATAGTACCATACCACCCTATAGAGATTGTTAGCCGGATTGAAAAACGAATAGATGGAGTGGAACTGCGCATTACTTTCTCTCTGAACAATGTCGGCATATGTAGCTGGGGCTTGCTGACGTATCAACTCATCAACTTCTGACTGCTCATTAACTGCCAGAGCCAATATATGCGCCGGTGGCTCGGTTATGTATTGCCAACTTAAGTTGGAACTGGGACCGAAAATGGAAAAGATATCTTCGATGGCCTTTTCATCAAGATCTGATGCACCTGAAATTAGAAATGTAATCGCGGTGCAAACAAGCAGGATCGATTTGTACAACTTCATGCTGTTACCTCACGCCCATAAGGCCGGGCGCGGGTCGCAGCTTGCTGCATCCCATCCCGAATAGGCGGCCTTTATGTGTTAGTTACGTGTTTACTGGGTCTTATATATTTATTAGTTATATAGAAAAAGTTTTTTATGCATTGACCCGGGAAGGATTATATAGGTAATGCTTCGACACTTACAGCACAAGCGTTGCTTTTGATTTGATCCTTAAGTGAAGGCCTGAATTTCATTGCAAGACTGACCGATTGCCAGCTTGCGTTGATGAACGTACCCCCATGGACTTATTATTTACTGCGCCGATTGCAATTAATTCTAATTGTTTTTTATCGACATCGAAATTCGATGCTGCTTAAAATTTGTGCCTTTATTCCGGCAAGGCGAACACCCAAAGCGTGGCCCCGGTTGGCGGATTGGTAATCCCGGCAGTACGTTCCATACCATTGGCGAGGAAACTGCCCGAATTCGTAGCAACGGCAACATACTGTTTACCATCCACTGCGTAAGTAATCGGGTAGGAACTGGGGGCATTGTCCAATCTCTGTTGCCAGAGGACTTCACCACTGCTTTGATCGATTGCTTTGAACCAACGATCAATCGAACCGCTGAATAACAAGTCACCGTCGGTGGTGAGATTGCCACTTGCTGGTGGCGCAAACTGCCGCTGTGTCCAAACTACTTCGCGAGTCTCAAGGTTTACCGCCTTAAGAATTCCATAGAGGCCATTCTCCGACGGGTCTGGATATTTCTGCCAACGCTCGCCGGTGAGATTGTTGATGCAGGTATCTTGCATGGGGATATACAGGATGCCGGAATTAGGATTGTAGGACGTGGATTGCATGTTTCGAGCCCCCAGCGCATCCGGACAAATGCCGTTCAAAGAAAGGCCAGCCAATACCTGACCAGGTTCTGGAACGGCGGCAGGATTGAGGGTCTTGGCGCCCGTGCGCGGATCTATTTCGGCAACGACATTTTGCATATCGAGATCGATAGAAAACAAATAATCACCGGTGGCGGCGTCCAGAGCTTCGAAAATAGCTTCCTTGCCACCGGTAACGACAACCTTGCGCATCTCACCGTTAACCATCAGGTGAAGGATCTGTCTTTCGAAGGCCCAGTCGTGGTCGAGTTGATCGTTACGCATGTGCTGATAGTGCCAAACCAGCTCACCGGTGTCGGCATTCAGCGCAATCGTCGAATTGGTGTACAACGCATCGGTGGTAATGTTGGGGAGATCAGCCAGCACCCGCAAGGAAGTGGTGTCGTAGGTAGGGGCCGGACCAAAATAAAGCAAATTCAGGTCGGCATCGTAACTGCCTGGAACCCACACCGAACCACCACTGCGTTCCATCAGCGGCAGCCCGT
>JADFOC010000090.1 GCA_022563075.1 Pseudomonadota bacterium | reverse complement strand
ATTGGACTGAGGATAAGCAAACCTACGATGTGCCTTGGGGCAAGGCGATGATGTGGATTTTTCTGGTGAGTGATACCTTTATTTTCACTTGCTTCCTCACCAGCTACCTCCACGTTCGTATGACCACAACGGAACCGTGGCCGATACAGAGCGAAATCTTTGCGCTTTCCTTCGGTGGTGATCCAATTCCACTGATCTTGATCGCCATCATGACCTTCGTTCTGATTTCGAGTTCCGGCACCATGGCGTTGGCGGTGAATTTTGGTTATCGGGGCCAACGCAAGATCACCGCCTATCTTATGTGTGCTACGGCCGCATTCGGCGTTATCTTCGTCAGTATGCAGGTCTTCGAGTGGACCAAATTAATCGTTGATGAGGGTGTCCGGCCCTGGGGAAACCCCTTCGGAGCACCGCAATTCGGTTCAGTATTTTTCATGATTACTGGCTTTCATGGCTTGCACGTCTCCGTCGGAGTCGTTTACTTGCTCACCGTGGCGAGAAAAGTCTACCTGGGCCACTATGAGAAAAGAGGCTATGAAATAGTCGAGATCACGGGCCTGTATTGGCACTTTGTGGATCTTGTCTGGGTATTTATTTTCGCGTTTTTCTATTTGTTGTAAGAGGGGACAGTAATGTCATCGAAAGCGGGTCAACAGCATCCTCTTGGGATTTATTACAAGGTTTGGGTTCTACTTTTTGTGCTTAGTACGTGTTCGTACCTGGTGGACTATTTTAATGTTCAGGGCGGTATGCGCTGGACACTGGTTATTCTGTTCATGCTTTTAAAAGCCGGATTTATCGTCGCTATTTTTATGCACGCCATGTGGGAAAGACTGGCCTTGGTGTTTACAATTTTAGGACCGCCGGTGGTGCTATTGTTGTTAATCTCCTTTATGTCTATCGAAGGGAATTATATTTCCGGTGCCAGATATCAGTATATGGGACATGACCGGGATGCCGTTCCGTTATCGCCTGCCGATCTCCATAGCGAGGAACACGAGGCAGTAGAAGCACACTAATTTTTTCAAATCTTTTTATCCAGGGCTATCGCATATGCAATAGCCCTTGTTTTGATCACAACGCACTACTCGATCATACTAGTGAAGTAGTGACGCCGGCCAATAATAAGGCTTAAGATCACGAGTCGACTATGAGCGAGATCTCCATCGAAGACCTGGTTAACGCAGCCAATCGACAAGAGGCTGAAACTAATGCATTGCTTTCAAAGTTGGAAGCACAACTAGTTAATCTGTCTAAAGCCATCACGCTGCCAGTCTCTGAGCCGGCTGTTGCTCTCAGAGAATTTGTCGTCGCCTACATCAATCACGTCCCAAATTTCATTTCCGCCGTTTCCTTTGCCGCGAAAGATGCCGGTATCGATGCCTACGTCATGCCTTTTCTGGAAGTCGCAACCGACTATTTTGTGCCGGCCGCGTCAGAAAATAACGGCAATCCCAATCTGGCAGATTTGATGCAACAGGCTTACCTCGCACACCGACTGATTGAAGAAGTAAATGATCAATACATCGTACGCGCCAGCATCCCGTTAATCCCGATGGACATCACCAAAGCAAATGTCATTGTGCACCACTTGCTTGGTGAAACTCTGGCCAACAGCCTGGATGAAGTCGTCGAAGAAACCGCCAGACAGATGACCAATCAGGATAACGTTTACAGTTCTGAAAAATTCAAGGAGTAAGTAGAAACTCGCAAAGGCAAGGGCTGGGATGAAGTCTGGAAGCGGTGGTCGGACATGACGCTTTCGTTGGCGATCGATCTGGATTTTGAGAAAAACCCAACGAAAACACACACTGACGACAAGCCCAATTAGTGCGATTTCAATAGCGCAATTACCGCGGCGGTTTCGGGTCGAATGCCTCTCCAGATGGCGAATGATTCCGCTGCCTGTTCTACCAGCATGCCGATGCCATCCAAAGCCAAGTACGCACCATTATTTTTAGCCCAGCGCACAAAGGCGGTATCTTCGCTGCCGTACATCATGTCGTAGCAACAACAATTCCCAGAAATAATAGCGCTGTCTATCGGTGGCAGCTTCCCTTCCAGACTCAAAGAAGTTCCGTTAATTATCAGATCAAATTCCTTCCCCTGAAAGCCCTCATACCCCTGTGCATTGACATCGGCCAACGCACCAAATTCGGAACTAAGTTGTTGCGCTCGGGAAACTGTCCTGTTCAATATAGTAATAGCGCCAGGATCCTGCTCAACCAGCGCAGCCAGGACTCCACGCACTGCGCCACCGGCACCAAGCAGCAAAATATTTTTATTGCGAATTTCAAACTGGTGGTTGTTCTTGACGTCTGTTACTAGACCCGTGCCATCGGTATTGTCGCCGACTATTTTATTCTCAACATCGAGATACAGTGTATTTACCGCTTTCGCCAATGTTGCCCGCCGTGAACAAACATCTGCCAACGCATACGCTGTTTCCTTATATGGCACAGTTATGTTAAGACCTAAACCATCGCCGGAAAAAAACCCACGCACAAATTTTTCAAACTCGTGTGCTTCAACATGCTTGGCCGTGTATTCGAGATCCTGACCAGTTTGCTCGGCAAATATGGCATGTATCTGTGGTGATTTGCTGTGTTCAACCGGATTACCTACAACGGCGTAATGATACACGAGATACCTTAACCTAATTAGTATGGTCGGTGATTTTACACCCAGTCTCTTGGCTTCAAGAACTGTGTGTAAAGTTTTTCTTCTTCACTGCCTGGCTCAGGTTGCCAGTCATAGATCCAACGCACCACTGGAGGAAGAGACATCAGTATTGATTCAATTCTTCCGACACCGGATTGTAATCCGAATAAAGTCCCGCGATCATAAACCAAATTGAATTCAGCATATCTTCCTCTACGGTATTCCTGGAACTTTTTATTTTTGTCACTGTATTGCATATCTTTCCGACGTTTTACTATCGGGACATAGGCCTCAAGAAAACTGGCAGCCATCGTCTTTACAAACTCAAAACTGCGGTCGAAACCTAATTCGTTAAAGTCATCAAAAAATAGCCCGCCGATTCCCCTCGGCTCATCTCTGTGTTTTAAGTAAAAATAGTCATCACACTGCCGTTTGAATCGGGGATAGTACTCCTCTCCAAATTCGCGGCAGGCAATATTGGCCTGTTCATGCCAATGGATGCAATCCTCTTCGAACCCATAGTAAGGTGTCAGGTCATAGCCTCCACCAAACCACCAAACTGGTTCTTCGTGCTCCTTCTCGGCGATAAACATTCTGAAATTAGCATGGGAAGTGGGTACAAAAGGATTCAGGGGATGCATTACCAATGAAACCCCCATCGCCTGAAAGGCTCTGCCGACTAATTCTGGGCGGGCAGCTGTGGCTGAAGCGGGCATAGAATCGCCGTAAACGTGAGAAAAATTAACTCCCCCTTTCTCAAAAACTTCACCTCCACTAATGACTCTGCTAATTCCGGATCCCCCTTCCTCCCGGTCCCATTCGTCACTGACTGTGTTGGCGTCGGGGTCGAGGGCTTCCAAGGCGTTGCAAATATCCTCCTGCAGCTTCAAGAAGTATTTTTTAACCGCATCAGTATCAATCGAATTCAATGTGATGCCCTCTCTTCATTGGCCTGAGTCGATTCATTTTTCATCGAATCACCTCTCCGCTAAGCAAGTCTCTGATCTCGGAGGTTTTGGTCCCAGATCCAAGTTCACCTGGAACAATATAGTCAATGCTTAGTGCAAACTGTTGCTCCAGTATTACTCTGGATCTAATTTCTGGCTGCCCGTCCCGGTTGGCTGACGTTGAAACAATGGGGCCTCCGAACTCAGTGCAAAGCTGCTGCACCAGGGGATGGTCGCTTACTCGAATCGCTACCGACCGATGGCTTCCCTTTATCCAGTTTGGGATGATGTTATCTGGGTCCGGTATCAGCCAGGTAATCGGTCCAGGCCAAGTGGATGCCAGCTGAGCCAATTGTTGTTCATCCAGTGAATTGAGCAATGATCCCAGCTGCTCGATAGTGGCGGCAACCAGGATCAGCCCTTTTGCTGGCGGTCGTTTTTTCAGTCGAAGTAGGCGTGTCACCGCGGCGCTGTTATTCGGGTCGCAACCAAGCCCCCAGACTGCCTCGGTGGGATAGGCAATTACTTTGCCTGCATTTAGCTTTTCACAAGCTAGCTGAAGATTTAGCTGGTTCAATACACTAACCCGCTACTAATGATTACTTAATTGTCTTTTGCAGGGCTTGATCCTGAGATTGAATATGTTTAGCGTTGGCTGAGCGCTCTGCCTTAACTCTCTGCGCTAAATCAGAATCATTGAGTGACAGGATTTGCGCTGCCAAAAACGCGGCATTTTTGGCGCCAGTTTTGCCGATGGCAACGGTGGCTACGGGTATTCCTGCCGGCATCTGCACCGTCGACAGCAACGCATCGAGTCCATTCAGAGGGCCCGCATCAATGGGAACGCCTATTACCGGCCTGGTTGTATGCGCTGCAGTGGCACCGGCCAGATGTGCTGCCAATCCCGCACCCGCGATAAATACCTGACAACCGCGCGACTCCGCATCTTCTATATACTGCTGGGTAGCGTGGGGGGTGCGATGCGCGGAAGTGATTTTGATCTCATACTTGATCTGCAGCTGACTGAGCACTTCCCCGGCGGCCTGCATGACGCTGAGATCAGATTCTGATCCCATCAGGATAGCGACAAATTTTTTGGTCATGGTTTCCGGGTCCTGGGTAAAATTGCGAAACGGGGAAACTACATCAGACAGACACTCTATGCAAGGGCGCCTATTTCACTCGCGTGTATCTGCCGCCCTGTACTTCGATCTGTCCCTGCAATTCCAGCTGTAACAACTGCATGTTCAGCTGCTGTATCTCCATGCCGGTATGGTCTAGCATGGTTTGCAGCAAGCATCCCTGATATCCCATTACCTCCAGAATTAACTTGTTTTGCCGATTGATTCCAGGCGCTCTTTCACTTGCAACACTCGCCTCGACCTCCACTGGAGAGCTAGTGGCGGTAATAAATCCACTTAGCCCACCTAATTCTTCCAGAATATCTGATGGCTGCTCCACCAGCTTCGCACCTTCTTTAATAAGTCGATGACAACCCCGGGAAAGTTGACCTGAAATCGATCCGGGAATGGCAAAGACGTCCCGATTTTGCTCCATGGCTAATCGAGCCGTAATCAGTGATCCACTCTTGGGCGCTGCCTCCACCACTAAGATGCCGAGGCACAAGCCACTGAGAATTCTATTCCTGCGCGGGAAGTTTTGTGGAAGGGGCGGCATGCCCAAAGGAAATTCCGATATTACTGCGCCTTCTTCTGCAATTTGCGCCGCTAACTGTTTGTTGCCGGCTGGATAGACAATATCTGCTCCAGATCCCAGCACCGCCAGGGTCGGCTTATTCGCGGCCAGTGCCCCCAGATGCGCATGCGTATCTACTCCCTTGGCTAAACCGCTGTCAATTACGAGCCCTGCCTGACTTAGTTCATGCGCCATCCAAAATGCATTTTGAGTCCCGTAGCTACTGGCATTGCGACTACCGACGATGGCGATTTGCGCCGATGATAACAGCGCTTTGCGGCCAACAACGAAGAGTAATGGTGGCGCGCAATCTATTTCCCTGAGCAAATGCGGATAGTCGTTAGATTCGTAGCAGATAATGGCGTTTCCTGATGTTTGCTGCCACTTCATTTCGATGTCCACCGGTTCTCGAACCGCCGGGTTTTTATCCAGTTGCTGAATTGCCGTGACTTGTTCCCGGTTCAATCCCAAAGTCAGCAACGGCTGCTCTGTCGATTCCAGCACGCTCGCTATATTGCCAAACTCTTTGAGCAGGCGTGAAAATAGGACGGTGTGGATCGCTTCGCAATGAAACAGGTGTAGATAATGCGTGAGAGTGCTGGTGTCCATAGTTCGTCCTTGAGCAATGGAAGGTGCGTGTTGCAGGGAGCTAGGGGCTTGCCACCTGGTTGTAAAGCTCTGCCGGCTCACTGCTACTAAGAATGGTGGCATAGCTGAGCTGCTCGAATGTTTTGTAGACCAGTAAAGTTCCAATCTGTTTGCTTGGCAACTGCAGGCGTTCGCTCCTGAAGGTAGCGCGCAGTCGCTCCCTGAAGGTCATGTGTCTGCGTTCTTCTTCATCCAAGATAAGGTCACCGGGCTGCAAAATTGACAATATATCACCAACTGCCAGGTTATCGCTGAATCCCAAATCAATGATGACCGTGTCCAACTGTGACGCCAATGAATCCGCACCCAAAAAAGCAATAATTTGGCCTGCTACATAAGAGGCTGGTTCCTGCGGGAAGATGGTTGTATCAATGCGCGCCTCTTCTCTGATAAGTAAGCGATCACCAACTCGAATCTCCATGGTACTATTGTTAATCAATACTCGCTTCAAGCCTGGAGCCTCATCCGCCGAGATAGTGGCAAAGCCAAGATATTCGATTTCCAGGCCTAAATCCTGTTCCCCAGATTGGTCAAGAAAAGTCCTGCCTTCCCGGTAGATTTCAAATGTCCGGGTTCCAATCGGCCAAGTCCCTCGGACATAGATCTCATCTCCAGTCCCAATAATCAGCGCATCACCCACGTTGGCCACTATATAGGGAGCGGCATCATACAAGGCCTGGCTTACTATTCTATTACGCGTAAAGCTATTCTGTATGGATTCCAATGAAATCGTAGGTATTACGCTAAGCAAGGGCTGTACGCGTATTTGAGGACCTAAGCGGACCGTAGTGCGGCCACCTCGTTGTACTAGAATCCGGGGACTGCCCCCGACAAAGCCAATCTTGAGAACATCACCCGGATATATCAAATCGGCGTTATCCAGATACGCATCGGGCTGCCAGACTTCTGGCCAACGCTGGGGATCTCGCAAGAATTGACTGGCAATATTCCACAGGGAATCACCTTCAACCACCGTGTAGCTATCAGGATAATCGCTGAGCAAGAGAGAGCCTTGAGCGTCAACCAACGAGAACGGCATCAATAGCATGACACTCAACCACAGCGCCGCCAGTATTTGCTTTGATCCGAAGTTTTTCATCGTCAAAATTCTGCACTTAATCTCATGAATATGTTAGCAATACGTTATAATTATCGGTAGATGCAGGTCACAGACTGCACGTTTTCCGCTTTTTATACCAGCACCGAGTTAATCGAGCCCATGGCGATTCGACAAATTCTGGAATTCCCGGATCCCAGACTAAGAAAAATAGCTGCGCCCGTAACTGTTTTCGACGCCAAGCTCGAAGTCTTGATTGACGACCTGTTCGAAACCATGTACCTGGCGCAGGGCATAGGCCTTGCCGCAACGCAGGTAAACGTACACAGAAGGCTTTTAGTATTAGATGTATCGGAAAATAAGGATAGCCCTCAAGCATTTATTAATCCAAGTTTCGAGATAATTGAAGAAGAATTGGTTGAGCACGACGAAGGCTGTCTATCGGTCCCTGGTTTTTATGAAACAGTTGCACGACCAAGTCGCGTCAAGGTGTCGGCCCAAGACATACATGGCAAGAAATTCGAGATAGAGGCTGAGGGTATCCTCTCCACCTGTGTGCAGCACGAGATTGACCATCTGGATGGTAAGCTGTTTGTTGATTACCTTAGCCCGTTAAAACGACCGCGTATTCGCCTTAAACTCGAAAAAGAACACAAGAAGTCTGCCTAATACCTCATGCCTAAATTTCGAATTTGTTTTGCAGGAACTCCTGCGTTTGCCGCTGCTCATCTATCAACTCTATTAGATTCACAACACCACGTAGTGGCGGTGTATACACAACCCGATCGGCCATCGGGTCGCGGCAAAAAACTCCAGAGTAGCCCGGTTAAAAAAATGGCGGCGGCTAATTCGATTCCTGTATTCCAACCCGACAGCCTGCGTTCAACTCAGCAGGAACAGGTCCTGTCCCGCCTGGAGCCAGATCTTATGGTAGTGGTTGCTTACGGGCTGATTCTGCCCAAGCCTATTCTCAAGATTCCTAAGTATGGATGCATCAATGTGCATGCATCATTGCTACCAAGATGGCGCGGCGCGGCACCCATCGAGCGCGCCCTACTAGCCGGGGATAAGGAGACAGGTGTCACTATTATGCAGATGGACGAGGGGCTTGATACCGGCGAAATTCTAATGGCCGAACCAGTCAGCATTGCTGCCACCGATTCCAGAGTAGATTTGGAACACAAGCTAGGCATTGCTGGCCGAAAGTCCTTGATATATACCCTGGATCATCTCAGGGAGCTCAGTACAAAGGCGATTAAACAAGACGACAGCCACAGCACTTACGCGGCTAAGCTCAAAAATTCCGATGCGCTGATTGATTGGAACGCATCCGCCGATGCAGGGAACAGGAAGATAA
>JADFOC010000521.1 GCA_022563075.1 Pseudomonadota bacterium | reverse complement strand
TATAGATGCAACCGGTTTCGTATTCTCGGGGTCTTTCAGTATCTCTCAAAATTTAGCATTTACGGTCGGATTTGGCACTTCGAGTGCTGATAGATTTCTAGGCATCGATGTTGATACTAGTTCGACTGCCTTTGGTGTAACCGCGCATTCATCTAGTGGATCAAAAACAGATATATTTGGTGGCTTTACAGTGCTTATGGCAGATGTAGAAGCAACCGATGGTTTTATTACAATTAGTGATGACGACACTGGAAATATAATTGAATTTGGACTCCGTCATATGGTGTCTGACACTTTGGAACTGATAGCCGTCTTCTCGCGTACCGATATATTTGACGACACGTCAAATGCAACCGGGTTTGGCTTAAGATTTTATTCTGATGAAAAACTATCATTGGGAGTTGGTTACACAATTGGTGATGACGTAGATACTATTGTTGAATGTAAGAGTAGCTATTTAGATTTAAATGCCTATGCACAATGCTCCTGTTCGACGAATATAACTTATTGATTACTTTACGAAAAATGGCATTACAGCCATAATATTAATGCGTATGCTCATCATCAAAATGGTTAGGGAACTCAGCCAGAAATACAGCCGATCCATGCGCGGCTTTCAGCCTGGCCATATCTGAAGCATTTTCGGCCTTTATTAAGGTCGAGCGATCACCTAACGAGTTACCAACACCCTTGCCTCCAGAGTTACCAGCACCACCGCTATGACTCCCACTGATGGCCTGACCATGATAGCCAATTATGCTGAGTGTACCCAGACCAATTATAGAAGCCACGGTCAGTCCACGGCCAAGTTTTTTGTAATAATCAATTCTCATAACTGCGCTCCACTTCATGTAATGACCCTGACTATACCACTGTATAAATCGATTTTGCAGAAATTATTCACGCCAATGACTGGGTGATTTCAGGTAGTGAGATTTGCACGCAAACAGGCACGTTTCAGTACCGAAAATTTTACCCTATCTGATGTATGCCTAAATCGAGATAATCTCTGTAGTAGGCTTCTAGCGGGGCATTAATAACAAGGGTGGTGTATATGGCAGGGAGGGTCAAAGGCCGACGGTCACATTAATTGGAGTTTACAAATCACACGGAAAAGGAAAAAAACTGGATTATAATTCGCAGGTTGTTATTGAGAGATATGGCTTTTATACTCCCTATACTTTCGGTTTTTGGCTTAAGTGAGTGTCATTCTGTTCTGACCCTGCTTTTACACCGGAATGGCTTGATCCTTAATTGCGATAAATATTCCACGGCGTTTATGAATTAGGTAAACTGCCCCCAAAATTAGTCATGCCACCGCAGAGCGATATTTCTTCCATCTATGGCACAGTTCACCTACTATTGGCTGCGAATCAATGGGTGTTTAGGAAATGTTGGTTCATATCTCATCACCCTGCGTCAAGGCACAATGTATGGATTTACCTGTACCTATAGCCTGCACATGGTCACGGTGATCGGGAGTTTTCATCCACGCGTCACGACTAATTTTTTACCAATAATCAGGAGGCATGAATGTTTACCAAGTTTAAATTTCAAGACTCACGAAGAAGCCGCGCCCATCGAGTTGCCGCATTGGCAGCGGTGACCGTTTTCTCGCTCGGTCTGTCCGGGCAGGTGCTGGCGCAGGAGGACTGCTTGAACCCCGACGCCCTGACATTTGCCATCATCCCAACCGAGGAGACAGTGGCGGAACTGCAGCTCTACAAGCCGGTAACCGACCGCATGGCGGAATTGACCGGCAAGAAAATACAGTTCTTCATGCCGACCTCCTACGCATCGGTGGTTGAGGGAATGTTGAGCGGCTTTGTCCATGTCGGTGTTCTCGGACCCTACACCTATGTCATCGCCAACTCCAAAGATCCCAACATCGAAGTCTTCGCCACTTATGCCAAGCGGCCAGGTCACCTTCAGGAGGAAGGTCCCGGTTACCGTGGTGTCCTGGTC
This sequence comes from Pseudomonadota bacterium, assembly GCA_022563075.1. Taxonomy (GTDB): domain Bacteria; phylum Pseudomonadota; class Gammaproteobacteria; order Pseudomonadales; family Pseudohongiellaceae; genus UBA9145. Next base: position 134 of record JADFOC010000521.1, on the reverse strand, counting down.
ACCAAGAAGGGTTCTAAGTTCACCACTATCGAATCTCTCAAGGGTGCCGTGCTCGGCCTTACGGACCCGGGCAGCACGTCGGGCAACCTGATGCCGCGCGTGGTGTTTTCGAAAATCATCGGCATGAGCCTGGA
>JADFOC010000089.1 GCA_022563075.1 Pseudomonadota bacterium | reverse complement strand
TCCCAGGAAATCCTCGATGCCCTGAATATCGCTCAGGATGGCGTATTGACCATCGAAGAATTCCTCAATGCCAGGCAGGCACGAGGCTTCGGTAATCGGCAAAACCGCGAAGCGCGCGAGGACGGTCGTCCGCCACGCGAAATCAGTGAAGAACAACGTGCTCGCATGCAGGAAATGATGAGCCAGCGAGCCACAGACCAATTTCAAGCAATGGATGCAAACAGCGATGGAACCGTAACGTCTGACGAATTTCAGGAATGGGCTTTCACGAATCTGGATCGCGATAACGATGGTACGCTAACAGCCCGGGAGTTGCGTGCCCAACCCGGCGGTCGACAAGGCTTCGGGCGTCGCGGAAGAAGACCAGCGCCGCAAAACTAGCAAGCAACCAAGAAATGAATAGCGGGAGATCTGTTCGCGAGCATGGAGTCTCTCTGCAGCAGTAAATTAATCCAGAGCCGCACAATTAAAGACATAGGTCAGGATTTCAAATGCGTGTAACCAAAGATCGGAGTTTAGTGAGCCCCAACGAGCGGGCCCGTCGGGCACAGTAGCTGTGTTATTATGCTCGCCAAGGAATGCGGCGATCGCCTACATGGATGTAGGTGAAATATGTAAGTAGGGAGTGAAAATTTTACTGCGCAACTGCCTTGTTCCTGCAGCATAAACAACCGCAGAAACATTGCATAATTAGTAAGAGAATCCCTGAGCGTAATGACTGATGAAGAATTGATGTTAGCTGTTAGCAATGGAGATCAAACCGCCTATCAGATCATTGTAAAGCAACATCTAAAACCGATAAGTCATTACGCTTATAGATTGCTGGGCAGTCGCAAGGACACGGAAGACATCGCCCAGGAGACATTTTTAAAACTGTGGATCAATGCGTCAAAATGGCGAGCCGATAAGGCAAAACTGACCACCTGGCTACACCGTATTACGCACAACCTGTGTGTGGACTACTTGAGAAAACATGGAAGGCTACAATCGCTGAACGGTACTGATAGTATTGACAACGGTGAACAACAGATGGACTCGAATGAAGAGCTTGAGCGAGGCGGAAAAATAACAAGACTAAATACGGCGATAAATAGACTTCCAGAAAAACAACGTAGTGCCTTGATGCTTTGTCACTACCAGGGATTTTCTAACAAAGAAGCCGCTACTATCATGAATATCTCGGTTAAGGCACTGGAATCAAGCGTCGCCCGGGCCAAGCGATCCCTGCGCAAACAGGTGATTGAAACAGACGAAAAACCGATCAGAGTTTGGAATGAGGAACTCGAGACTGATGATGGGAATGATGATGACAATTGAAGAGTTTAGCAGAATAGTCTATGTCTATGGCGCCGCGTCCAACCGCTGGCCAACAAATCTACGGGAAGAATGTGGAGAATTTTTGACGCACAACGCAACGGCAAGGATTCTACTCAAGCAACAATCGGAGTTGGAAAAACTCTTGGATCAAATCGAAGTGCCCGAGTTTCCGGAATTGGAACGCAGAGTATTGATTCAGGAACTACCTCAAAATCATGGTTCCATTATAGATAAGTTGCTGGATTGGCTGTTACCGGAGAATGACTTCGGCAATCAAATCTGGCGCCCAGCCCTTATTGCCTGTCTACCACTCGTATTCGGTATCCTGTTAGGCAACTACTTCAGTTTTGGCGTTTTCTTTGAGGAAAATGGATTCGAATACTGGGATGATGAGCTCTATATGTTATCTCTCAATGATTACTCGGAGAATCTGTTTTAATCATGATCAAAAAGAAACTCATCCTCCTGGGCCTGACTATCTCGGTCGCTATCAATCTTTTTTTTATCGGCGGCATTGCCTATCGTGTTACTGCCTTTCGAGGCTTTATTCCACGACCCATGCCACCTAACGTAGGCTGGGTAGTTAGGGATCTCAGCGAAGAACGCAGGAATGAACTCGCACCGTATTTGAATCAGCGTATGGAAGAAATTTACCCACTGCGCGAAGAGATGTTCGCAGCACAGCAACGAGTCAATGAGTTGATGACCATGCAGCCATTTGATGCGACCGCCATTAATTCAGCATTCGCGGTACTGCGGGATGTGAGTAATCGCTACCAAACTCTATCCCACGAGCAGACCACCACGATCCTGAATCAACTTTCGGAACAGGAACGGCAGAGTGCGTTGGAATTTCTTACCCGCATGGGTCCAAGGGGGGAGAGAGGTGGCTTCCGAGGCATGGATCGCAGCTCAAGGTTTGGTGCAGGCAGATCAGGCAGATCTCCGTTTTCCCCACCGGAGCGAACTCAGAGACCGAATCCAGATCGGTGAATAAACTGGATCAGCCATCGATGAAACTTGGAAGGTACCGACACTTCAAGGATCAACACTCCGAACTCATCGATGTAGCCCAGCATAGTGAAACCTCCGCAGCCATGGCGGTGTATCGCGCACTCTACACAGATCACGACCTCTGGGTGAGACCATTCGGCATGTTCTTCCAAACCATTCAATGAAGTAGGAAGAATATTCAGCGTTTTCAATACGTTGGAAAACCCACCGCCTAATACTCAGCGACCGGTACGGCGGCGCATTATGTGAAATAGATCTCACTCTGCATGCGCTGGTGGCTAAACTGTCAACCACTCTGCGCCTCTCGCGTTTATCTATGCATGGACCACTATTCCTCAGATAAACAGAGCGAGAATCAACATGGCTAGACTCAGAAACACAGCAATCGGTTGTCTGTTCCTGCTGCTCAGCGCTGGCTTTGTGATACCCACCCTGGCGCAGTCTGGCAGCTCTATCCCTTATTTCGAAACACTGACACTGCACATACCGCGAATTGATGTAGAAGGATTCGGTTCTCTCAGATTATCTCTACTGCTCGAGGACGAAGCTGCATTGACATTTATCATAAGCGAGGCAGTTGCTTCCGAACCAAATATTACACCTGGCGCTACTTTTGATCTTACTACCTTGATATTAGATATACCCCTGGTCAAAGTGGCTTCGGAATTCTACGAAATACAGATGCAATTGTTACCTGGTGATCTGTTTAAAATAACAGTTGTAGCCGATACCACCCTGCCGGGTCAGGACACTTTTAAGCAGCTATGTTCCAACTGTCATGGCGTCGATGGTCAAGGCGGCACGGTGGCCGTCTCGTTAGTGAATTGTGACAATTGTGGCAGCCTGGATGTGCTAAGCACTTATATCAATGATGTCATGCCACTAGGCGCACCTTCTGGCTGCATCAATGAATGTGCCAATGAAGTTGCTGACTACATCCTCGCCGTGTTCTCGGTCGATAACAGTCCAATGGTGAGCCAAACCATTCAGGCCATTCAGTCTATGCCCCTGGATGACACCTTACGCAAGGCCAGCCTGCAATTGGTAGGTCGCCTGCCCACCGATGCCGAACGGCAGTTTGTGACCGACGACGCTGAGAGTGGTCTGATCACCGTGCTGGACGGCATGATGCAGGAAGAGGCTTTTTATGAACGCCTCTCTGAAATATTTAATGACTTGATTCTTACCAATCGTTATCTGGCAGCCAACGGACCGGCGGAAGGAGCGCTCAATCTGATGCGCTTTTTCCCGAATGCACGATGGTTTGATACTGGAGCAGATCGGCGCAGTCAAGAATTCCAGGAACTCCGCATTACCACTAACGACAGTGTGGCCAGCGAACCGCTACAACTGATTAATTTTAGCGTGAAGAACGAATTACCGATGACAGAAATTCTAACCGCCGACTACTTTATGGTAAATGGCTACTCGGCCAAGAGCTACGGTGTCGATGATCAGGTTTCCTTTGTAGACGAATGGGATGTCAATGAATGGGTACCGGCGCAACTTCCCAATATTCCCCACGCCGGCATGCTCACATCATTGATGTTTTTGAATCGTTACCCTACCAGTGACACCAACGTGAATCGTGGCCGCTCGCGGGTGGTTTATGATCTGTTTCTGGACGTGGATATCTTGGCGCTGGATGGCGCTCGACCCGACGGCGATGCAGTAGACATCACCAGCCCAGCTCCCACCATGGACAATGAAGACTGTGTAATGTGCCATGGCCTACTCGACCCGGTTGCCTCAGCGTTTCAGAATTGGAACCGACGTGGCCAGTATCGACCCAATCGAGCCTGGTACGATGACATGTTTCAGGCTGGCTTCGCTGGCATCGACCGTCCTGACAGCGAACAGCCTACTTCACTGCAGTGGTTAACCGGGGAGTTGGTCAAGGATCAGCGCTTCGATGACGCCATAGTGCGCATCATCTACAACGGTTTGACCGGGCAGGAGCCGTTAGATCCTCCCGATGAATTTGCCACCGACGCCGAAGTCGATGCCTATCAGGCAGAGTCTGCACATTTGGATGAAATAAGTGCTATCTACGCGGCTGACAATCAAAATCTGAAGACGCTGATCACCGAAATAATATTAAGTCCCTACTGGCGTGCCGAAGGATTAGACAGTGATGCCTTGGCAGTAGTGCATGCTGAGACTGGTGCAGCTCGCCTGCTCACGCCGGAAATGCTGCACCGCAAGATCGCAGCGGTGCTGGGTTTTGAATGGCGCGGCTATCTGGATCGCTATTACCTTAACCAGGATATAGACGCCACTGCGCGGCTGCTGGACAATCGAGAATACTTTAACCAGATCTATGGCGGTATCGATTCCTTCGCCATCACCGAGCGGCTGACCGAACCCAATGGCCTGATGGCATCCGTGCAGGAACGCATGGCCAATGAATTAGCCTGTTATGCAGTGCCTAATGACTTCCTGGCAGACAGCGAAGATCGCTTACTGTTCCCTTTGGTGAATATCGATACGCTGCCAACTACGGCGCAGAACCAATCTGCTATTAAATCAAACGTTCAACATTTGCACGCACGGCTGTTAGGTGAGCAATTAGCTATCGATGATCCAGAATTGGCAGCCACTTACAGTTTATTCTCTGAGGTGCTGGCGATAGGTCAGGCAAGTGTCGGCACTACCGAAGCTTCGAGCCTACCACCACTTTGTCAGCGTAACCTTGACTTGCAAACCGGAGCACCACTTGCGGTGGCGTTGCGTGAAGACCCCGATTACGTGGTGAGAAGCTGGATGGCGGTCACCGCCTATCTGATGTCTGACTACAAATTTGTTTACGAGTAGGAGATGACTGATGCAACGACGATCATTTCTTAGAACAATGGCTGGAGCTGGCATCGCAACCGTACTGCCGATGTCCCTAATCCGTCCTGCTTTCGGTGCCATCGCCGACCGTTTCCTGATCACTATCAGCGCCAGCGGCGGCTGGGACCCTACCAGTTTGATTGATCCCAAGGGTGACGCATTACGGGCGGACGGTTTAGGGCCAGTCAACCATTACTCTGCGAGTGAAATAAAGACAGCGGGGAATTTGATCTACGCTCCCTACTCCAACATCATCGAACCGCCTCCTATCGATTCAGCAGGGCACATGGACAACTTCTTTGCCAGACATCAAACCCGATTGCTGGTTATCAATGGTATCGATACCCAGACCAACAGCCATGACAGCGGTCGCCGCTTTGTCTGGAGTGGCAAGTTGGAAGAAGGCTACCCCAGCGTGGCGGCGTTGGCGGCGGCACCCTTTGCCGAGCAACCGATGGCCTTTATTTCCAACGGCGGTTATGACTTTACCGCATCCTTGGTGGCACCGGTGCGCACCTCAGGCGCTGGCACCTTTAACCAGTTAGCCTATCCCAATAGCCAGTATCCCGGAGACGCTGAGCTGGGTGACATAAGTTATTTCAGCGCCGCTTCCTATGCGGCGATTCAGCAGGCGCGAGAACAGAGACTCACCCGTTTGCGAGTGCAGGAGTCGCTGCCAAAACGTCAGGCGCAATTACAGCAACTGGAAACTGTGAGAAATGCGGACGTCTCCTTAGAAAGCCTGTTGGATTTTCTTCCCGAAGAAGTCTCCGATGGTCTCAAGGGTCAGGCAGAGATTGCAATCGCCGCATTTGCCAGTGGACTGGCAGTGAGTGCTAGCCTCAATGCGGGTGGATTTGATACACACGGCGATCATGACGAAGATCAGACCGAGAGCCTCACCGTACTTCTTGAAGGCATCGACCATCTTTGGGAACAAATAGAACTGCGAGGATTAGAGGACAAGGTGACAATTATCATCGGTTCGGATTTTGGGCGTACACCCTTCTATAACACCGGCGCTGGCAAGGATCACTGGAACATTACCAGCATCATGGCGATGGGAGCAGGCATCACAGGTAATCGTGTAATCGGTGAAACCGACGAGAATTTCGAGGCCTATAAGCTCAACCCAAACACGCTGGAACCGGATTCAAACGGCATCATCGTGACTCCACAACATGTACACCGCTCGTTACGCGATTTTCTCGGCGTACAATCGGACCTGGACAGTCTATTTCCGATCAACGTGGAATCGCTGAATCTGTTTGGCTAATTAGCAGCAAATGCTGATTCGGCAACACCAGAGAAAGAGCCAGGCGCGCACAATCAGCGATTAAAAAGGCCTATAAACAGGCGAGACCAAAAAAAAGTGCTGCCCGCGAGGAACAGCATTTTTTAGTCTTGAATTTCACTACTGGAACTTTGAATCAGCCACCGCGGTAGCGATGCTGCTAGAGTCGATAGATGACCTTTACCGTACTATTGATCGCACTGGCATCGACGTAACCTATGGCTTCCGCATCGCTGCCGACCTTGGCGACAACGGCTGAATCACCACCCACCGGATCCGGGGCTGATCCCCTGCCAGAGAAGCTCAACTTTGCCCAATAAGCTTTCATTTGGCTCTGGGATTTTCCTAACAGCTCTTGCTCAAAAGTCGCTTTTACTGAGCTGTCAGCACCTTGATTAACCGGCACGGCGGCACCACCACCAGGGAATGATTTAGATCGACCTAGAAAGATACGGCTTACCTCCTTTCTTTCCAAGGTCGTTGCAGGGTTGTCGGCTTTGATGATAACGACTATCTCCGCAAAGACAGAAACCGACAGCATTGCCGCTAGCAGTCCCAAGCACAATGTGGCAGTTTTAACTAATTTCACAATTACTTCTCCTCATCTATTCTTTTGCTATTAATAACATTTACATATCGGGTGGTGGAAACTCATCGTACGTCTCACCGAATTTTAACAATTGATATATGTTCAACCAATCCAGCAAATATGTGGAAATAGGGAGATGTTATTTAACCAAGCAACATGACCCTGTTTCTCTGCTAATTAAAATACGAGCGACAAACCGATACGAAATAAAGCGTTATCTTCGCTACTATCTCCTGGATCGAAGGGATTTAGATAATCGTCTGAAAAATCCGTATATTCGATAAATAACGCCGCTGAATCATGAAAGTCCCAGCGCGCGCCGACGATATAAAAATCTTCGTCTCTCACGGACGAATTCATGGCGAACTTGGTGCCGATAATAAGAAGGTCCAAACCAAAGCCTTCTGCTTGATCAAACTGGTTTAGAGCTACGGTGGCCTTTTCTGCGCCGTAGGTGAAATGATAAGTCCAGTTATTACGCATTAGACCAAAAGATACATACCATTTTTCAGATTCACCAATAAAATTGTCACCGAGATCACTATCATCCCATTCGGCAACAATAAAACTGTTGGCAAAATCGATCTTGAAGCCGAAGGAAATGCTATCGGTATCATCTTCCACTGCCGAAATGGAATCAGCGATTCCATCGAAGTCTATTCCGGTGGCCGCTAGCGGCGTGGCACCTAGCCCTCTCCAGGCTGCAATCAAAGTATCATCAAACCTTGGTAATGCTACGGTGAGTTCACTGGTTGTAGCAGCGGCTCTAAAGGTCCAATTTCTCCAGTTGGTTGTTAACGCGACAATGCCATAGTCAGAGCTATCTATCGAAGTTACTACCGCACCAAATGGATTGTCATCACTTCGACCGAGCATGATGTGCAGCAAATTGTCTGATTCGCCCCAGGAAAAGTTGTACATGGAGCCAATTGCATCGTAGGAGTCGAATGAGAAACGGTACAGGTTGCCAGGAGGTGTTAACCAATGGTAGGAATAGCCGACGTCGACATAGTCTGAATAGAAATTTGCCGGTGTACGCTGCCGACCAAGCAACAAGCGCCAGTTATCGGTAGCATCATACCGGATATAGGCCCATTCGAAGGCTGTTTCCCAATCGTCATTGCCACGCGCGATAATTTGAGCTGTTACGCCAACACCATTACCCAGATCCGATGTTGCTTGAAGACCAAGCTGGCTGTCGGGTTTGAAATTATATTTTTTGCCATAATCGCCGAAAGTACTATTATCGTCGGTAGCAACTCCACCTGCCATGGTGGCGAAACCACTAAAATTAACTTGGGCGTGACTTGAAATCGGTATCAGCAATAACAGGCTGAAACAAAGGAGTGGTCCATAGCTCCGAAAATGACCAGGGAAT
>JADFOC010000088.1 GCA_022563075.1 Pseudomonadota bacterium | reverse complement strand
CGGCAGCCTGATCCGTTTGTCGCATCTGGCTAGATAAACCTACCGATGAGGGGTTCTTTCGAGAATTCCGACGTTGGCACTCATGTCGAGGATGGCTTCGATATTGTCCTCGATGTCTTCGACACTGGCCTCGAGGCCGAGATCGACTCCGGTGTTTTCGCGCACGTCTGCCGAATAATAACGTCCGCCGGCAGCCTGAATGATGCGGCCATTGGGGGCCTTATCACTGCATAGAAAAACCACGGCGGGGGTTACCAGTTCCGGCGCCAGCCGCTGCGCACTGTCTTCGAATCCCGGTAGTTCGAGAGTCATTCTGGTGGCGGCGATCGGAGCGATAGCATTGGTGAAAATATTGTATTTTGCCCCTTCCAATCGCAGCGTATGCATGAACCCAACCAGTCCCAGTTTGGCGGCACCGTAATTACTCTGGCCAAAATTACCAAATAAGCCCGAAGTCGATGTCGTCATCACGATGCGACCGTAATTTTGTTCCGTCATGATCGACCACACGCATTTAGTCGTATTCAAGCTTCCGGTTAAATGCACATCCAGTACCGCATGCCAATTAGCCAGTTCCATCTTGGCAAAGGTCTTATCCCGCAATATTCCGGCATTGTTCACCAGTATGTCGATGCGGCCCCATTTTGACATGGTGGCGTCAATCATGCCTTGTACCGCATCGAGATCTGTAACCGAGGCGCCGTTGGCGATTGCAGCGCCGCCGTTGTCGCAAATTTCCTGCGCCACCAATTCTGCTGCCGACGCCGAGCTACCGCTGCCATCGAGGGATCCACCCAGGTCGTTAACTACCACCTTGGCACCGCGTCGCCCCAACTCAAGTGCGTGTTGCTTACCGAGTCCACCGCCGGCACCGGTGACTATCGCTACACGGTCTTTAAAACTAATCGTCATACTATTTCCTCATTATGCTGAATTGAGATGAATCATGCTCAATGTTAAAAACTGGCAGGATTCTATGCTGTCAACCGCCAAGCTGCAATGCCGTGACATCGCGTTAGACAAATCTCTGAATATCTAATAGTGGGCTAGTGAGAAAAATTCGTTATCATCTGCTGTTGAGATGCCTTTCAAGTAATCACCTAGCGGAAGTAAACGCAATCCTATGAGTGACATGGAACCTGTACCAGCCGCCACAGTAGTACTGGTGCGTGAAACTGAATCCATCGCGGATATCGAAGTGCTGTTGCTGCGTCGCAATTCACGCCTGGTTTTTCATGGTGGTCATTGGGTATTTCCCGGCGGTCGTATCGATACCGATGATTTTAAGCAGGCAGCAGGGGCGTTGGAGTATCCGGCAGCACTAAAAGCGGTGGTGAGGGAGACCAAGGAGGAGGCTGGCATAGATATCGATGAGGGGCAACTTATTCACACCGCCCACTGGACCACTCCGCCGAAATTGCCCAGGCGCTTCTGTACTTGGTTTTTTATCTGTCCATTGTCAGAATCCGTCACCGTAGTAGTCGATAACGATGAGATTCTCGATTACCTTTGGATTACACCAAGAGCCGCTCTGGTAGAAGCCGAGGCAGCAACCATGGTATTGCCGAGGCCGACTAAAGTGACGCTACAGGACATCGCCCATCACCGTAGCCTTAGCCAACTGCTAGCCGCCGTCACCCAGGCTGAGATTCGTGTATTCCCCAAGGATTCTGCATACTATCGCCCCGAGGAGATGGGGTATCGGCGACTGAAATCCCAGCGCCCGACGTAGAGACTTCTATACTGTCAATTAGAGCAAGCATCAGAATTTTTCATGGCAGAAGTTGGCATTGCACCGACTAACTGATTTAGCTGGGGTTTTATCGAGGATGGGGCTGATAAGCCCTTGCTTTTCGGTCCTAGTTAATGGGATAGTTAAGCCCGCACGGCTGAATCATTCTGCTTGCGCCGACGGTCAGTACAAGTGATGTTAGAACGCATCACACTGTGCCGCATTCCTATTGTCTTGGAACGAGGGATAGTAAGCTTATTCAAGCCATCATTCACATCAGACAGAAGAGCATCTATGTCTTCCCCCGCATTCGATAGTCTTCGAGAAACCCTAAAGAATCTGCGTCGCCGTCGCAATCGGCTGTTTATTTTAAGACAGGCTAGCTTTTTCGTCATTACTACTTCGGTGCTGGTACTGTTAGTCACTGCCTTTGCCGCGTGGTTGCAGCTCAACAAGCTTGCCACCGTAGCCTTGTTTGTGATGTCACTAATCGCTATTGGTTTGCTGTTGTGGCGGTTGCTGCGGCTCCTGAACCGACGCCACATTGACGATCGTCGTCTGGCACATTACGTAGAAGACCATATTCCAGATTTTGAGCAACGCCTGCTTACTTCGCTGGAATTCAGCGAAGCAGACCTCATCCATGGCAGAAGAGGCGTCTCGCAACAATTCATTCAACAGTTGTGGCTGGATGCGCAAGAACATGTTCAGCTACAGCAACAACAACTAGCGTCGGTTACACCTTCTCGCGGATCGTGGATATCATTCGCATTGGCTACCAGTGTTGTGACTGTGATTACCATAGTTTTCCTCTCTTCGGATGTCCTGTTTACTGCCGGCAGCCGATTAATCTGGCCATTCACCATCGATGAACCGATCATTCTGGTCCAGGTGTTGCCCGCGATTGAAATCACGGTGGAACCGGGGGATATTGAATTACAACGCGGTAACAGTGTCACGATCATCGCGCGGGTGAGCCATGCAATTCCTGCTTCGGTTAACTTACGTCTGCAAGACGACAACGTTAACTGGCGTGATGTATCTATGACACGAGATGGCTCTGGTAGTGACAGCGCAATCTACAGTTTCTTTATTCCCTCACTGCAAGAAGACACAACTTACTACGTCAATTTTAATGAACGAGGTGAGCAGAGTTCTCCCCAATATCGCATCAGCCTCTTCGATTTGCCTCAAATTGAACAAATTGATCTGGCTTTCAATTTTCCCGAATATACGGGCATCGATGACCTGGTCGAAGAAGATAGCGGCGACATGATTGTGCCCGAGGGAACCGAAGTCGAATTGACGGTGAGTTTTAATAAGGCGATCTCTTTTGCCCGCGTTGAATTCAATGAAAGTTTTAGCACCGACGATGAAGAAATTAATCCCCTGCCGGTTTACGCAGATCTGCAATTAGATATTGATGGCAACATAGGTCGCGGCACCTTTACCGTTAATCAGGATGCAACCTACCGCATCTCCGCTACGGACTTCTCCAATTTGGAGAGCAAGAATCCGTTGGATTATTTCATCCGTGCGATTGAAGATAAGCCTCCTCAGTTAACCCTGAAACGGCCTGGACGCGATCAAGAGGTGATGCCACTGGAAGAAGTGATACTGGAAATCGACGCCAGCGACGACTATGGCTTGAGCAAGTTTAGCTTGCACTACAGTGTGGTGGGAGCAGACGAAGTCGAAGTCGATTTTCTGCCTGAACCAAACGTGCGCAACGTAGCGGGTAACGAGCTTATCTACCTGGAAGATCTTGCCGTAGAACCGGGGGATTTCGTCAGCTATTATCTGACGCTGGCTGACAATAACGGCCTCGAAGGTCCTAACGAAGTCATATCCGATATCTATTTCTTGCAGGTTATTCCAACCGATCAGGAGTTCCGTAAATCGGGTATGGGTGGTGGTCAGGGAGCCGGCGGTGGTCAGGGAGGCGAAAGTAGCGCACTAACCAATATTCAAAAAGACATCATTGCCGCTACCTGGAAGCTGAAGAATAGACAGAGCAAGGTGTCAGCAGAGGATTTTGCATCCGATGCCGAGATTATTTCCGAATCACAAAGAGAGGCGGCTGACAGGGCAAGAATGTCGATCGATCGATTGGCGGAACGGCTCAGTTTTTCGGATGATACTTACGACGCCGCCGTGGAAAATCTGTCACTCGCTATCGAACAGATGAATCTGGCGGCGGTTGAGTTAGACATAGAGCAAATAACCTCTGCGCTGCGACCTGAGCAGTTGGCATTGCGCTTCATTTTGCGCGCCGAAGCCAGCATTAATCGCACGACGATCAGCATGCAACGAGGCGGAGGCGGAGGCGGTGGTGGCAGACAACAAGAGCGGGACGACCTGCGTGAACTCTTCGAAATGGAAATGGGGCGATTGGAAAATCGCTATGAGACACAGAATAATGCCGGCAATTCTGCTCAGGAAACAGAAGAGGCCAGTAAATTAGAAGAGCTGGCGCGTCGGCAGGAAGGTTTGACCAGAGCCCAACGCAATTTAGCCAGACGTGAAGAGCAGATGACCGAAGAGCAGAAACGGCGTGAGTTGGAACGCCTCATGCGTCAGCAAGAGCAGCTTAGTCGCGAAGTGGCGCAATTGGCACAGCAGATGTCCAGGGGTCAGCAAAACTCCCGGTCGCAATCGCAATCACAATCACAGGGGCAGCCATCCGGCGGTGCTGGGCAATCACCACAGAGTGCACTGCAACGAGCGGCGCAACAGATGCAGGAAGCTGCTGAGAGCGAAACTGCCGCCATCGCTGCCGCCAGAAGTCAGAAGGCATTGGAAAATTTACGCCAACAACAACGAGAACTAAATCGACGATCGGAAAGTTCCGTCAATCAACTTGCCCAGAATATTGGACAACGTGGGCAACAACTTTTACAAAGGCAGCGACAGCTACAGGAAGCGTTGCAACGGGCCAGTCGAGAACAAGGACTTGGGCAGACTCGCCAATCGGTACGCAACAATGCCGATATGCAGGGATTGCTCGAAGCTCAGCAACAACAACAACGTGACCTGAAAGAAATCGAAGACATGTTGCGGGCCATCATCGCTCGTGGAGACAATGATGACCAACGATTGATGTCTCAAGCGCAAGCTGCAACCAGAGATTTAAGGCCGATTCGCGCGGAAATGCAGACCAGTAATCGCGTGCTAAGAAACGGTATGGTTAATCTCTCGGTCGATATCGAGCGTGAGCTAGAAAACCAGATCCAAGATTTTGCTCGAAGTTTGCTCGCGCTAAATCCCGCACGCGGTGATTCCGCCTCCGACCAAGTGCAACAGGCGGCGAGAGATGCTAGAGCCCTGCGCGAGCAGATCGAAGAATTGGAACAACAGGTGCTCGCATTTAATCAAGCGGGTCAGCAAACAGGCAGTGGTGCTCCTTCCTTGCGAGAAATGCGCGATCAATTGGAGGCTGCGCAACAGCTAGTACGGCAGTTGGCACAACAATTACAGCAACAGGCTCAAGCGGGTGGTCAGCCGGGTCAGGCTAATTCTCGGGGTGGGCGTCAGCAAATAGGCGGCGGGCGCGGAAATACTACCGATGATCGAGTGGGTAGAGGCGGTACCATCGACACCTCGGGCAACAATTCTGCGATTGGTAATGCCAGGTCGATCCGGCAGCAATTAACGCAGCAGGACATCGAAGATTTTATAAACCAACCGGAGTTGTTTCGACAACTGCTGCAACCCATTATCGAACTTGAGGGGGCGCTGCGGGCACAAGCGGAGTTGGATAACATCAACAAAAAACTCTATGCCACTGTTGACGAAGATATACCCGACGAATACAGAGACCTGGTTCAAGAATATTACCGGGTATTGTCGGAAAGCCAGGGGTTCAAAAACGCGGTCCGTTAACAATGCAATACACCGAACCCAATTTCTTCACCGCAATCGAAGCAGGCACATTTAGTTTTGCCTATGGCATCAGTCCGATTTTGTTTGGACTGTTCGTGGTTCTTATTATTACCGGCGTATGGCTTACTTACCTGAAGACAACCCGTCCGCTAACACCCGCTTGGAAGGCGCTGTTTGTCACTCTACGATCCAGTGTGTTGGTGCTTATTCTGTTTTGCTTATTGCGGCCGGTGATTACTACGCTGCAGGTATCACCACAGGAAACCTATTTGGGCGTATTGATCGATGATTCCCAAAGTATGTCCATCGAGGACCTAAGTGGAGGTCAATCACGTCGCAGTGCCGTTGCCGAACTGTTCTTTGAAGATGGCTTGCTGGGCAAGCTATCTGCTTCTTTTCAGATCCGAAGCTTCCGCTTCGACAAGGAGACTCAGCGTATCGCCGGTATCGATGATTTGAGCGAGGCTGGTACTGCTACCTCAATCGCTCAGGCGCTGAGTTATGTCGATGATCAACTCAGTGGGCTACCGCTGGGTGGCCTGGTATTGATTAGTGATGGGGCGGATAACAGTGGCATCGATCCCGTTATTGTGGCTCAAGATTTTGGCACACGACAAATTCCGATATTTACCATCGGCGTAGGACAGGAGGATATTCCTCAAGATATTGGCATTGTCGATGTGAGGGTCGCAAAAACCGTTCTAGAAGGTTCGGTATTTAATGTTCAGGTTGCAGTCAGCCATCGGGGATATGCAGGACAGGAAGTTGAGATTTCTATCATGGATGGAGAGGCTCAGGTTGTATCCAAAATCGTGGTGATGGGAGCAGAGGGTGTAACTCAGCGCTATGATCTCGAGTTGACGCCAGAGCGTCCGGAGCTGATTGTTTACGATCTCACCGTTGAATTACAGAGTAATGAGATCATCGATCAGAACAATACCTACAGTTTTTTGGTGGATAATACTGAGAAGGCTCCACTTGACATCTTGTACATCGAGGGTCATCCACGCAATGAATACAAATTCATACGACGTGCCGTAGAGGGTGATGATTCCTTGAGACTGGTAACTTACTTACAGACCGGGCCTGAGAAATACTATCGGCAAGGAATTAAATCACCAACCGAATTAAGCAGTGGATTTCCAACGGATAAGGAAACACTGTATCAATACGAAGCCATTATCCTGGGTGATATCGAGAAAAGTTTTTTTACTGACGAGCAGTTACAAATGATTGACGACTTTGTGGCCGAGCGTGGCGGTGGTTTTCTGATCAGCGGTATGATTGACGAGGAATTTATCAACACACCAATTGCCGACATTCTCCCAGTTACTCTGGTGGAAGAAAAGTTTCTACCTAGCCACCTGAGAGGTGGGATTCGTCGCGGAGAACATCCAACTGGTGAACTGTTTTATCCTCGACTCACCAACAATGGAGAATTTTCTCCGCTGCTGCGTCTGGCTGGAGAAGATTCCGAGAATCTGAATCTATGGCGGCAATTGCCGGATCTGCAGGGAGTTTACGTGAGCGGGAGGATCAAACCTGGTGCCACCGTGTTGATTGAACATCCTCTGTTGCAATACCAGAATCAAGCGTTACCGATTATCGCATTGCAGCGCTATGGCAGTGGCCGTAGCATATCGATAGCCACGGCCAGCACCTGGCGTTGGCAAATGATGCTGCCTGCGGCAGATCAATCCCATGAAACGCTATGGCGACAACTGCTGCGTTGGCTGGCAGTTTCGGCTCCAGAGCGCATCACCATTGAGTTCGATCGAGAATTCTACAACGTTGGTGATGAAGTCAATGTGCGGGCAATGGTGCTTAACGACCAGTTCGAGCCAGATAACGATGCCCTCCTCTGGTTGCAGACTTCGGACCCACTGGACCAAATTACAGATGTTCCGATGGAATGGGATATCGAAGCGGACGGTGTCTATCGTACTAATTTTACGGTTGAAGAAGAAGGTATCTATAGCTTGCTGATCGATGTGGCTAGCGCCGCGGGCAATGCCAGTGCAGACAGCTCTGAAAAAAGGGCAGCATTTGTGGTCACCCCATCGTTGCGTGAATATACCAATGCTGAACTCGATAGTGGCTTGTTGCTGCGCATGGCGCAGGCCAGTGGTGGTAGTTATTTCAATCTGTCTGCAGCCAACTCGCTGGCTGACACCATCGAATTTACGCCCAACGCCTACTCCACAGAAGTGCAAATCGATCTTTGGGATCAACCCTGGTTACTTGCCCTGTTGATCTTATTATTGTGCATCGATTGGATGGCGCGGCGAATGAAAGGTTTATCTTAGTGGAACCAATGAAAACTTGTATCAATAAATTTCTTTCCAAACTAAGCTTGGCGTTATTTTTAACGATGCTCCCTCAGTTTGGATTTGCCCAAATTTCTGACGCGGGCAACCCACTCGATACGGACTTTTTTCTCGATAGTCCGGATGCAACCAAGTATGCCGTCATCCTGGCCGGGCGTAGCAACGCCGTCGACACCTTCCTCGCGATGCCGGACGTGACGGCCGAGGACAAGCGCAAGGTGCTCTGGGACAACGCCGCGCGGCTGTTCGGGCTGGACGACGGCTAGGGCGAGGTCCGCCCAAGGGGCGAAGGACGCTTGGGCCAGGTGCTATCCTGCGGCCGCCATGGCGAGCGGCGAATTCCCCACCGAGTCGATGGAGCTGACGACGATCCTTGTGTCTCGTGACGTCGAGCGCTCGCGCGACTTCTATCGGGACGTCCTCGGTGCGCGGGTGCACTACGACGGCGGCGCGTCGGCGTGCGTGCTTCAGTTCCAGGGCGCTTGGAT
>JADFOC010000087.1 GCA_022563075.1 Pseudomonadota bacterium | reverse complement strand
TCCACAGTAGCTTTGCCTTTTGTAATCAATTAAATCTTACAGATGTTGGTTAATGTAGTCACAGGCCAGTTGGACGGTGGTGATTTTTTCAGCATCTTCATCGGGAATTTCAGTTTCAAATTCTTCTTCTAAAGCCATTACCAATTCGACGGTATCTAAAGAATCGGCGCCCAAATCATCTACAAATGACGAAGATGCTTCTACTTCGTCTTCCTTAACGCCAAGCTGTTCACAGACAATTTTCTTAACGCGCTCTTCAATGCTACTCATATCTATTATTAGCTCCTAATACTATGTTTCTAAAGGCGTTTCTTGCAGCCTCTCCCTCACAGTTGGATCGCAGCCGTGCAACCGTGTATTTCAGAGACGCAAGTTTACCTCTATTTTATTAAGTTGTAATGTTAATCTTAAAATATTAGTGCCGAATCAAAAACCCCAATAAAACTCAAATACTTAGCCCGTATTTGGCACTCATGCCATGTACATTCCGCCATTCACATGGATGGTTTCACCGGTGATATAGGCACCACTTTCCGAAACCAGAAAACCCACCACGGCGGCAATCTCTCCCGGTTGGCCGAGCCGTGCAAGTGGTATCTGGGCTAGCAGCGCTTCGGTTTGTTTTTCGGAGAGCCCACGGGTCATATCGGTATCGATAAATCCCGGTGCCACGGCATTCACGGTGATCCCTCGCGAACCGATTTCCTTGGCCAAGGCGCGGGAAAAGCCCTCAATGCCAGCTTTGGACGCCGCGTAGTTTGATTGCCCTGCATTGCCGCTGGATCCCACCACCGAACTGATATTAACAATCCTGCCCCAGCGGGCTTTGGTCATGCCTCTGATACAAGCCTTGCAGACTCGATACATGGAACCCAGGTTAGTGTCGATCACCGCCGACCACTCTTCGGGTTTCATCCGCAGCAACAGGTTGTCTCGCGTTATACCCGCGTTGTTTACCAATACCGTTGGCACACCAAATTCCTGCCCGATGATCGTCATCAGCCTCGATACCGACTCGTCTGATGACACATCGGCGCTCACACCACTGCCTGTGAACTTTAATTTTGACAAGTAGGCAGAGATGCTGTCGGCTCCTTGCTGCGTGGTTGCAGTACCCACTACGATGAAACCTCTATTACCCAATTCAATGGCAATAGCGCGACCGATGCCCCTACTGGCGCCTGTCACCAGAGCAATCACCGCCGAATCGCTCATATTACTACTCCTTTTTCCTGCTGTTACCGGGAAACCTGTGGTTTAAGCGGACATCTCCGCCATGGTACTTTCCAAGCTCTGAGCATCATCACTGCCAAAACAGCGGATTTCAGGCTCAATCCGCTTGCTCAGTCCGCATAACACCTTACCCGGCCCACATTCCACCAAGCTGCTTATACCTGTTTTATAGAACAGTTTAATGGAGTTTACCCACTGGATAGGGGTATACAGCTGTTTTATCAGATTTGCCTTTATTTGTTCGGTATCGCTGCTGATCTGTGCATTCACATTCTGTACCACTGGAATCGTCGCCGGTTTAAATTCAACTCCACTCAATTCCTGTTGCAGTTTTGCTGCGGCCGGCTTCATCAGATCACAGTGAGAAGGGACACTCACATTGAGTGGCAACGCTCTTTTTGCACCGGCTTCCCGACACAGCACCATGGCCCGCTCAACCGCATCGGCGTCGCCGGCAATCACGGTTTGGCCGGGACTGTTGAAGGTAGCCGCGGAGACTACCTGATGCTCCTCTGCTTCATCACAGATTTCATCAATCTGGTAGTTTTCCAGGCCAACGATAGCCGCCATCTTCCCGTTTCCTGTGGGCACGGCTGACTGCATGAACAGGCCACGCTGATGCACAATACTCACTGCGTCTTTAAACTTTAAAACACCCGCGCAAACCAATGCAGAGTATTCGCCCAGGCTATGGCCGGCCAAGATGGCCGGTTGCGGGCCCTGCTGTTGCTGCCACAGCCGCCAAATGGCGATCGATGCGGTGAGTAGAACGGGTTGGGTAATATGCGTCTGATCCAGAGTATTGTCGCCATCATGCTGAGCGATTTCCCAAAGATCCTGTTGTATCACGGCGGAGGCTTCGGTGAATGTCTGCTCAATAATTTCAAATTCCCTGGCCAGGTCACTCAACAAACCAAGCTTTTGCGAACCCTGTCCGGGAAATACGAATCCAAATTTTTGCATAAGCTGTCTCTGTTATTTTAATTATTCACACTGACTAAGCTGGTTTGTATTGGTGCAGGATGATTCCTAGCCACAATTAAAACACCCGCACCAGCCTAATCAGTTTTCCTCAATAATGGCAGCTACTTTTTTTGCAATCAATTGCGGTACGTCATTTTCTATTTCTGTCACGGCTTGCTGTATCGCATAAGTGAATCCCTCAACCGTGGCATCGCCATGACTCTTGACAATACTACCCTGCAATCCCAACAAACTCGCCCCATTGAAGCGATGTGGATTGATCTGTGCCCGTAATCGCGCCAGTATGGATGAGGAGAAGAAGCCCGATAAACGGGTGGACCAACTTCTTGCGATCTGCTGCGCAAGCAATTTATTGACCACGTTGGCGACTCCGGCACTGGATTTGATCGTCACATTGCCGACAAAGCCATCGCAGATAACGACATCTGCAGCGCCCTCAAACAGTGCATTGGCCTCGATGAAACCCACATAATTGAGGGCCTTACAATTTTCCATTAGGCCGCTGGCTTCCCGCACCTCGTCTGTGCCTTTATATTGCTCGGATCCAATATTGAGCAGCCCAACCCGTGCCGACTCATCATTCAGGGATTCGGCCAACACCGAGCCCATCACGGCAAACTCAAACAGCTGCTGGGCGCTGCAATCAGGGTTGGCACCTACATCCAAAAGATAGGACTGGCGAGAAGCCCCAGGGATGGTGGCGACGATAGCCGGCTTCTGTATGCCTTTGATGGTTTTCAGCAAATGCCGCCCTATCATCAACAGGGCACCGGTATTACCGGCACTGACCATGGCCTGAACTTCTCCCCGCTTCACCAGGGTAACCGCCATATACATAGATGACTGCTTGCCGCTGCGTAGTACCTGGCCGGGCTTGTCGTCATCCTTGATGCTGGCCTCGGTATGGATCAAGCTGAGGCGAGATCGCAAGCGGTCACTTATCGAGGACAGCAGCGGTTGCATCCGGTTTTCATCGCCAACCAGGCATAGAGTTAAATCGGGAGTTTTTTCCAAGGCTTGGATCGCGGCTGGAACTGTTACCGCAATGCCGCCATCCCCGCCCATAGCATCAATCGCTATGCGCTTGTTGGAGTTCAAACTAGTCTTCGCCGAGATCCAGGACTTTTTGCCCTTTGTAGAAGCCGTCCGCAGTCACGTGATGCCTTCTATGCCGTTCACCGGTGGTTTGGTCGGTAGACAATGTAGGCCCGGACAAAGAATCATGGGTGCGCCTCTTATCGCGGTGGGAGCGCGACACCTTGCTTTTTTGTACTGCCATTTGCTCTCTCCTGAACTTTAATCTTCTTGCGTCTATTTAATCGGTTAACTCGTTTTCTTTAAGTGATTTAAGTACAGAAAACGGATTCTTTGTCGCGGCAATCTGGGCATGGCTTGAAGGCGCATGACCGAGCGCTACGTAATTCACTCTACCGAGACAATCACCACTGGTGTGATAGCTCACTATGGGTAGACAGAGCATTAACTGCTCTTCCACCAGACTCGCAATATCGAGCTTATAATCTTTGCAGATCCAGGGGTCTAGCGCCGGATCCAGATTTTCAGAGACTGCCTCATCCTGGCACAGCGCCAGCCTTATTTCGTCTGACAATTCTATCCCTAACGGTTGCAGACAACGCTGACAATTTATCTGCACCTTTGCCTGCAAGGCACCGACGATCAACCGCTGTTTTGACGTATTTGTGGCAAAACGCAAATCAACCTTGACTGAGCCTGCACCACTGGCCAGGCATTGTCGAAACCGCGGCAGCCGGTCCAGGCTCACATAACCACTAATTTCCCACTGTTGCAGGAAGATCTTTCGCGTGTCAACGTAGGTTGGAACCTGGCTCTCCGACATAGGCGCGCAATAATAGGCGTGTAGCCCGCTACTGTCAAAGCTTTACAAAAATTGTTTTTGCATCAGATAAACGTGATATCCCTATGTTTTTTATCACTTTTCTACCAAACGATCCAACAAGCTCGAGATGTAATCAGGCAACGGAGCCGCGACTTCGATTGCTGCCGTCGAATCTGGCACGCTAAACCGAATTTTACTGGCATGCAGACACAGGTTTTTGACCTTTGCCAACTCCTTATTCGGGGCATTTCGAGTGTAGCGGGCATCTCCAACAATGGGATGTCCGGCGTATTGGCAATGGACGCGTATCTGGTGGGTTCGACCAGTTTCCGGCATCGCTTCCAGCAGCGTCGCCTGCTGATACCGTTGCCGCACCCTAAATAGAGTCAAACAGGGCTTACCTGAATCTCGTACCCGCACTATGCGTTCGCCAGAACTCAATTGGTTTTTCTGTAATGGGGCATCCACCTCGACCAAGCTGTCCGGCCAGCATCCATGCACTATCGCCAGGTAGTGTTTTTTTACAGATCTGACTTTAAATTCATGCTGTACATGTTTTAAAAATAGGGCCTTTTTAGCGACGATCAAACACCCCGAGGTATCCCGATCCAGTCGGTGAGCGAGTTCCAGCTCCGCCCATTCAGGCTTCAACTGGCGCAGCGCCTCGATCAAGCCCAGCCGGATACCCGAGCCGCCGTGCACCGCTAAGCCAGGAGGCTTATTGATCACCAGGAGTTGATCATCTTCATACAGCAAACTACGCAGCAGGAAATCATGCAGACCCGGGTTCACCTTGGCGGGTGTTGCCACCGAAGCACCGGTGAAAGGCGGAATTCTGACTTCGTCGCCGAGTTCCAGTTTGCGCTCAGGCTTACAGCGTTTCTTATTGACCCGCACTTCACCACGACGAATCAATCGATAGACACGGGATCTGGGCACACCCTTGAGTCGCCGTATTAAAAAATTGTCCAGACGCTGACCAATTTGTGGTTCTAATACCCGCACCAACCGCACTTTTTCACTAACGCTCACGACCACCTCAGATAGTCCAGCACCTCGATCAAGGTAATTTTCCGGCGCAGCAGGCCTTCCAGTGTTTAGCTGCAAGGTGTTATTACGTCGTCGTCCTCGACCCAGCCGTGCTGTGCCCGCGCCTCTGCGCCTATCACGAAATCCCTCGGGCAGCACGGCACGCCAAAATCAACCCTTGTCGAGGTACCTCTGTGGAGAAAAAATTGGAGAATTCGGTATCTTACACCAATCTGTTTACTACTTAATGGTGTACAATCCCCTCCTTTTTGATCCAGCCAAGCTCGATGCAGACCCTCAAGCAACACCTCAACACACTAGTGAGTCGCTGTCTTAGTGAAGCTTCTGGTATCGCCGATTGCAATGCGAATGTGATCACCGCGTCCAAGCCTGAATTTGGCGACTATCAGGTCAATGGGGTCATGTCTCTGGCCAAGCAACTAAAGATCGCTCCCCGGGAATTGGCGCAATCGGTCATAGTGAGGCTGTTGGCGATCAACGACCCAATGATAGAGCGAATGGAAATCGCCGGACCTGGTTTTATCAACATCCATCTGCAAAATGCTCAATTGCTGGCAAGAGCTGATGCCATCCTGCAACAACCTGCAGACCTGATTCCTGCAGCGAGGAATCCAAAGACCATCGTCGTGGACTACTCGTCTCCCAATCTCGCCAAGGAGATGCACGTTGGTCACTTGCGCGGCACCATCATCGGTGATTGCCTGGTGCGCGTGCTGGAACGGCAAGGACATCGCATCATCCGCCAGAACCACGTAGGAGACTGGGGCACTCAGTTTGGCATGCTGATCGCCCATCTGCGTGAAATCGGCTCGCAGCAGGTCGATCTGCCCACGCAATTAGAGGACTTAGAGACCTTCTATCGTGCCGCCAAGAATCGATTCGACACCGATGAAGTATTTGCCGAGACGGCCCGCCAGAGTGTAGTAAAATTGCAGGGTGGTGACCCGGAATATTTGGCGGCATGGAGACAGTTTATCGACGAGTCTCTGCAACATAGCCAAGCCATCTATGACAAACTTAATGTCACCCTGAGCAGAAAAGATTTAAAGGCAGAAAGCTTCTATAACAAAGACTTATCCACCATTGTTGATGAACTAGAGGAGAAGTCACTGCTCTCAATTTCGGAGGGTGCCCGCTGCGTCTTTCTGCCAGAATTCACAGGCAAGGATGGCGAGCCACTACCGGTCATCATCCAGAAGTCAGACGGTGGTTATCTGTATGCCACTACCGATCTGGCTGCAGTCAGATACCGCTCACATACCCTGAAAGTAGACCGATGTCTGTATGTAGTAGATGCCAGGCAGTCACTACATTTTCAACAGATATTCGCGGTTGCCAGAGCCGCAGATTTCGCCTCGCCGACGATAGCACTGGAGCACATCGCCTATGGCATGATGCTGGGTAGCGATGGCAAACCATTCAAGACACGCTCCGGCGACAACATCAAGTTGGTCGATCTGCTGGACGAAGCCATTCGCCGGGCCCATCGGTTAGTGACTGCGAAAAATCCAGGGCTGGATGAGGCTGCTCGGCTCACCATCGCCGAAACCGTAGGCATCGCTGCCGTCAAATATGCGGAGCTTTCCAAAAACCGAACCAGCGACTATATATTCGATTGGTCCACCATGCTTTCGTTTGAAGGGAACACGGCTCCCTACCTCATGTATGCGTACGCAAGGATCAAAAGTATTTTAGTAAAACCAGGTGCAACCCTGAAGAAGTATCAAATCACTTCACTGTCTGAAAAAGCCGAACGTGACTTGTTGCTGAAGATTTTGCAACTTCCGGAGATCGTCGAAGCGGTGGCAACCGATTGCTACCCTAATCAACTGTGTAATTACCTGTATGAACTGGCGGGAAGTTTCATGCGCTTTTACGAAGCCTGCCCAATATTGAAAGCTGCACAGGAAATTCGAGAATCCAGGTTAGCCCTGGCCACACTGACTGCTGCAGCGCTCAGCCAGAGTCTCGACCTGCTTGGCATCGAGACTCTGGAGCAGATGTAACCGCCCACAACCCGAATGTTGCACCGGTACGCTCGCATATTCCGGTTCCTGCTGGTCAATCAGCCGGTTCTCAAGTTTTAACTCAATAATATTTTGTACGCACATTCGCTTGCCCGATTTTCACGGGCTGTTTCGCGTTGTGACCGCGCATGCTCGCTCCGACATAGCTACAGTTTCACGCGCACACCTCAAACACGAAATCTTGGTGTGAAATTTCAGGAAACTGGCGAAATATCCGGGCTAGCTGCTCAATTCCAACAGCAATTTGTTGAGGCGAGTCGAGAAGTCACCCGGATCATCCAGTTGCCGGCCCTCTGCCAAACTGGCTTGTCCGAATAGTATCGTCACCAGGTCTGCGAAGCGGTCCTCGTCCGCCTCTTGATCTAGCTTAATCACCAAGGGATGCTCCGCATTGACCTCGAAGATAGGTTTGGTCTCAGGTACTGATTGCCCCGAGGCTTCCATTATCTTGCGCATTTGTGTCCCCATATCGTGCTCATCGACCGCGAGGCAGGCGGGTGAATTTGTCAGTCGGTGAGTCACCCTGACATCTTTTACCCGGTCGCCGAGCTGGCTCTTGATACGCGCGATGAGGTCCTTAAATTTCTTTTCTGTCTTCTCTTGCTGTTTTTTAGCATCTTTATCTTCAAGTTTGCCCAGATCCAACTCGCCTCGGGTAACATCCTGAAATTGCTTGCCATCGAATTCCTGCAAATGACTCATCAACCACTCGTCGATTCGATCATGCAGCAGAATTACTTCGATTTCTTTCTTACGGAAAATCTCAAGTTGTGGGCTACTGCGAGCGACTTTCAGAGATTCCGCTACCAGATAATATATTTTGTCCTGGCCATCTTTCATTCTGGCAACGTACTCTTCAAGACCCTGGGTCTGTTCATCCGTTGCAGATTCGGTGGTGGTGAATTGCAATAGTTTGGCGATTTTTTCTTTATTTGAAAAATCTTCGGCGGGACCTTCCTTGATTGTTTGTCCAAACTCGTTCCAGAATTTATTGTATTTTTCTTTGTCTTTCTTGCGCAATTTAGCCAACATGCCCAGCGCTCTCTTGGTAAGCGCGCTACGCATGGTATCCACCGCAGGGTCCTTCTGCAGTAATTCCCGGGATACATTGAGCGAGATGTCATTTGAATCCACCACCCCTTTCATGAATCGCAAATACAGCGGCAAGAACTGTTCTGCATCATCCATGATAAATACGCGTTGCACATAGAGTTTTAAGCCACGTGCCGCCTCCCGGTTCCACAGATCATAAGGAGCATGCCCCGGAATATAGAGCAGACTG
>JADFOC010000520.1 GCA_022563075.1 Pseudomonadota bacterium | reverse complement strand
GAAGAAGTCTGCAAATGGATACTGCGCATAATCAACAAGAATCCCAGAAACGCTCCGACTACCTGTTACTGATCCAGGCTCGATTGTATGGGTGGTCAGGTAAGATTGCTGACAAAGCAGAAAGACTCGAATTATCAACAAAGAGCGTGAACGACTTAACGATAGTTCAAACCATTCCATAGGTGGCGCGAAAGAGAGGTCGAAGCCCTAATTAACTCGAACGACAACGCCATCTGGTATTTCGGGCTTAGCAGTATTTTGAAATAGTTCTGTTTTTTCTACGAAGATTGTTATTCCGGGAGCCAAGTATAAGTCATCTGCAATCCGATCAGCAAAACGGTCAAGAATTATCTCTATTTTGTCGCGCAACAAGTCCGCGTCAAACTTTGCCAGTTCAAAATAGTCGCCGAGTTCCTCTCGGTAGACCCATTTCGCGTACACCTCGACACCCGATTCGGCGTCAGACGTGGCATCCTCCATTGAGAAAAATGCACTAACACTGCCGGTAAAAGTAATGTCGGGATCATACTTGCCTTTCAAAATCAGCCCAAAAATAGGGCGCAATTCAAGCCGAGCGGTCAGTGTTTCTCCCGAGCATGGCTCCTCCACCACCGACGACGCCTCGACGCAGACCCATTGCTTTGTTGTGTTTGTGTCCAGAGCTTCGACGAATCTGCGGTCAATCGAGGTCAGAAGCTCTATGTCCTGCCCGACACTGTCGAAAGCATTGGCGGCGGCATCAACTTCATCTTTTGAATGTGCCAGGCTCGCGCCAATTATTGCAGACACCGGCAACAGTATGGGCGCCAGTAATATTCCAATTATAGCGCCTTCTCTAGCTCCAGCCAGGCCACCAAAATAATCACCCATTCCCTGCATTGCGCCCTTTCCGGTCCCCCGAATCACTCCGAGCGGCGCATTAAATCCGCGTGCGTAGTCAGTATCAGTATAGACGACTAAGGCTTCCGCCTCGGTTGTTACTGAAGCATCAAGCGCCGGGAGGGTGACTCTGGTCGTAGTGCAGGAAACGGCGAGCAGAACAATGCCCACTGCCACACATACCCTAAATGGGATTTCCATCGCTACTCGACAGGAAGCAGGAACCTCGACTTTTTTGATTATACTCATTCCAAACCCCTCTTTGTTTATTGGGCTGCTGACTTCAACCAATGTTTGCCTATAGCAATCAGTTTATTATTCCTGTTCCTTTGCTCACTCCCTGTAATCATATTTTTATAGTAATATTTGTAAATTAGTTCCGAAAAAGTATCCAAATACGATACCAGTGGCCTATGTAGTAGTTACTATTGTTTATAATTGTCAGTTGGTTTAGAGAGCAGACCTAGCCACCTTGCAGATCATCGCCCGTCAAATTGATCACGCGCCTTGTAATCCATATCCTACGAAACCTGCTGCCCTACGCCATATCGCACCGTTTATCTATTTGGCATAGTTACCTGGCACTTGCTAAGGATGGCTGAGTGTAACTCCATTCCCCCTGTTGAGACTTCGGCTTCTCAGGGTGTTTTACTTTACACCAACCCGCTGGCATCATGGCTGGATGAAAGGACTTCTCGTATTTCCTATTCTACTAATACTCCTGGTACTCCAGCAAATAGCCAAGCATGAATTTACGGGAAAATTTAATTAATTCGACACAGCCTGCATTGGTTGTAAAAGCAATTTTGATTGCAACTTTTATCTCCTTAATATTAGTTGCTGTTAATTGGTATCAACTTGATGAATACAAATCAGAATTTAAGATTACTGATAAAGCAGCATATAACTTATGTGTAGACAAGAGGGTTGATAAATTAAAGTCTAGAGGTTTGAAATCTGATGGAATTGAGATTTTAGCTCGAACAGAATGCAGTGTACCCTGGTCAGTAAAAAAATCCGTAAAAATAGAAAACCCTTCGTTCCAGGCTTACATTTTAAAGAAAATTGATCAGGCTTTAATCCTCATAGCAATTATAGCGGCAGGCATCTATTTCATAATATTTACTTATATCTTTTATGCCAGATGCAATTTCAGCATATTTCATCGCTCGATTCCTTCTCCCACCCCTCCGCTACTCACCGTGGCTGCCCAAATTTGCTACTCAAGGCGTT
>JADFOC010000519.1 GCA_022563075.1 Pseudomonadota bacterium | reverse complement strand
GGGGCTATCGTTGGCATTTTATTTGGGCTCCCTTATGTGTGGAGAAACGCCAACCGAAAACTACTAGCGGCGTGGCTGGCAATGTGTATTGTTGGTTTTGCAGTATCCTGGATAGTGGTGCCGACCACGGGTTGGCAGGCATCAGAAAAAGAAATAGTCAGTCTTCAAGGTGTCCGGGCTATAACGATGCCACAAACGATCGATATGATCCTGGAGGAGCCACTAACAGGATATGGCTATGGAAAATTTGAATACAGCTACTTGCATTACACGGCTGCCAGACATGCCGAAAACCCGGAATATCCGGCAGGTGATCATTCCTTAAGCCACCCCCATAACGAGTTACTTTTGTGGACAACTGAGGGAGGTATCATTGCGTTGATTGCTTTATTGGCCGCCGCTTATTTTGTCTGGCGTTGCATCTACAAAAATGAGATTAGAACTCGGTTAGCACTAATCGGACTGTTCTTTCCCATTGTTCTGCACAGCCAATTGGAGCTTCCTTTTTACCAATCTACGGCGCACATTATTGTATTTATCCTACTTATTTACTGGGTGGATAACATGACGGCGGATTATCAAGAGAAGCAGTTGAGCAGTACCCTGCTGTTTGGGGTTGCCGGGATAGTTATTCCGCTGGTAACCACCCTCTATATGTTAACTACCTTGCAATCGGGGCTGTTGCTGGCGAGATTTGAGTCGGGTAGGCTGGCCAAGATTGAAGAGTTGGACAAGATGTCGAATCCTATAGTCTGGCAGGATCGGCTTAACTGGGCGATTCGATCGCGGCTGCTAGTCAACGGTATTACCAGGAGCGAACCGGAGTTGGCTCAAGGCTATGTCGATTGGATTCCAGAATTACTCACGCGTGAACCGCGGCCGATATTTTATCAGTATCTAGTGATAGCCAATCAGCTACTGGGTAATACGGAGGAAGTGAAGAAGGTACAAGCCGAAGCCTACTATCTTTTTCCAGATGAATCGTTTGAGATATCCGATATAGCCTCTCGCATTATTCGGCCAGTCACTATTATTGGTGCGTCGGAAGTCGATGGTGGTTAACATGCTATTTCTGATAGTCGAGCGAGTAGCTGTTGGGAAAACCGAGTGCTACATGAAATGAAAAACAACGTTGGCAACAATGGATTTACTCTGGTAGAAATGGTGATAGTCATCATAATTGTTTCGATACTCAGCGTAGTTGTCATCAGTCGATTGAGCAATCGTAATTCATTTAATGGCATTATTGTCAGGGACCAGATAATTTCCCTGGCACGATCGGCACAGCAAAATTCACTTGGCCGAGCCAACATCGAGTTAACCATTACTCCCAATGCGGCGGGATCCAATGTGACCATAGCGACCAAGCAAGGCGCCGCGGTTATTACCAGCACAACCCTATCGATGCAATCGTTGACTCTGGAAGGGGATGTGAATACCACCTCGAGTTGCACTGGGGGCGGCAGTAACACAATATCGAGTTCGGCGCCGATGCGAATCGCCTTTGGTGAATTGGGAGATCTCGGTGGTAGCGGAGTGGTAGGTGCGGGCTACCCGACTGCCGTGTCTTCAGCGGTTAGAATATGTATCAACGATGAGGTCAGTTATTCAGTCTGCGTGTCTCCCACTGGTTTTGCTTACGCCGGAGACTGTGATGTTTAATCCTCAAAATCCAAGGCAATTCCAAGCTGGAATAAGCATGGTTGAATTGGTCGTTACTATAGTCATCTTAGCCATCGCTCTACTTGGCGTATCCCAGGCGATTCAGTGGGGTACACGAAGAAATGCGGAGACGATGATCGAGGTTAAGGCGATCGGTCTTGAGTTAAGCAGCAAGCATTTGAAACAGGCTGTAAATTACGCATCCAGGGAAGGCATTAAATGGGTCGTATTGACCAATGGCATGAAGTGGGAAATTCATCGCGTTAGCCTCGAAGACAAGGTGCAAAATGAAAAAATATTCACTATTGATTTCACAGACTTAAATCCTAAGCATAAGGAACAGCAGGAACTATTGTTTTTGCTGTGTAAACGGGGTGTGCAGAAGGATCTGATAGGCGATTATTATGAGTATAAGCAGTCTGTAAACCGCCATCCTATCGGCGCGCTGTTACTAA
>JADFOC010000086.1 GCA_022563075.1 Pseudomonadota bacterium | reverse complement strand
TGAAAACCCAACTCGGTGCGAAAATCGGTGGTTGTCTCGATGAAATGTGAATGGGTGTTGACGGTTCTCCCTACTCGATTGATCTGAATATTGCGTTGGTAGCCGGTAGTGGACTGACCGCCTGACCACGGCTCGGATTCGGTGCCGATTACTTGCATCTGCGTGATCCAGTTATCGGTAAGTTTGAAGCGGCCGTCGATGCTGGCGACTCGATTATAGCCATCGCCCAATTCGCGGTCGGTGAGCAGAAAACCGACTCGATCTTGGTCGGAAATGTCCCTGAATCCTCGAATGATGGCTATATTGGCTTTCTCACCTCTAAGCGGATCTCCCGCCTCCCGATTCAGTCCTGGCGCCTCGTCGTTAACCAGCATAGCACCAAAACCGTAAGCTCCCGCGCGGCCGGTAAAGCGCAGACCACCTTCGGGGTCGACGATACGTCGGGTAAATAACAGGGTGGAATCGGTGGCAAAGAAATCGGCATTTTCCACGAAGAAGGGGCGGCGCTCGGGGAATTGCACCTCGAAGCGCTCGTTGACGGTGACCTGGGGTTCATCGGATTCGATCTGGCTGAAATCCGGATTTAATGTCAGATCCAGCACCATGGCGTCATTGAACACGAATTTGGCATCCAGACCCACGTCCTGCTCGACAGTGGTGCCAAATCGGGGACCGCCAACCGCGCCTCGATCCAGCGCATCGACATCCCGTGCAAAGATAAAGGGAATAATCTGTGAGTTATTGCCTGGAGAAACGTCTCTGATACCGGTAAGCATCGCCGTCTGATTCAAACGACCTTCGATGCCGATCGAGTAGGCCGGCCAATAGGCTTGTTCACTCAGGCGTGGGATCTGGCGCGCGAATTGAATGCGCCACAATTGCTCGATCGAATCCGGAAAGCGGAGGCTGCGCAGAGGGATTGCCATCTTCACCATGTAACCTTGATCGGTGAGCTGGCCTTCGCTGTCCCACACGGCTTCGAGGGTAGTATCGAATCCTGCCCGACGCGAAGAACCTTCGGTCCAGCGCGCGTCCCATTGTATGCCCAGTGGCGTCGACCGAAATGTATAGGCTGAGCGTTGATCATTGAAGGTATCGATGGTTAATTCAACCGTGTCATCGCCATCGATGTTCTCTCGAGAGGATAAATTCGCGCGAATCTGGTGGGGATTCGTATCGAAGGCGAGGAAGATGGCATGCAGACGTTGCTGGTCGTAACCCATATATACTTCGGTGCGTTGGGTCGCAGGACTACCGTCGTCTGGTTCTCGTTGGATAAAGTTCTCAACTTTAACCATCGAGCGTGCCAGTGCGGAACTGGGACTCATGCCGGCAAAATCTGAAAATGAGGGTTCGGCTTCGATGCGCGGGATAATCAACTCAGTCTCTGCGGCGTGCGCAGATAGTGACAATAGAAAAGTTACTACCGTGCTCACTACGCACAACATCAACTGCGACTTTCTCATTCGTTCCTCTCTCGTGTGGATACTCTAAGGCGGGGGAGTGTACTCGGATTTATCAGGCTAGTGAATGCTTATTGCGCCTGACTCTCATCGATAAAACCGTCGCGGTTAGGCATCTTGACCTGAGTCAGCGTCTCACTGTTGAGGATCAGGTACTGATCGATGATGCCATTTAAGTACAGCACGTAGGCAGTGACCTGGTACACCTCGATATCACTCAAGGACTTGGGTGCATCGGCAGGCATGGCTCGGCGTACATAGTCAAACACGGTACTGGCATAGGGCCAATAGCTTCCTACCGTTCGAATCGGATTGCCAGCCGAGTGCATATCGCCGCCAACCAGGCGCGTATTACCCGAAGTGCCTTCGCCATTGGCGCTGTGACAGGCCTGACACCTGGATTCAAACACGGCTTTGCCTTGCAGGGCAGTACCGCTACCCGCGGGCAGACCACTACCGTCTGCTGCGACTATCAGGTCGAAGCCTTCGAGTTGGCTCTCGCTAATTGGGGTGCCAAGCCTCACTGTTTCTTGCGAGCTGGCTATAAATACGATCTGTGCGATACCGATTAGTGCGAGTAATCTGATTAATTTCCTATGCATAGACATTACTCACTTCACCCGAGGTGCTAACTGACCAACTTTGAATGCCGTGAAAATGATAACGGCCTAAGCTGCCTTTCTCGGCAATCAAGGCAGATCGAGAAGGTTGCACATTGCCCCGACTGTCGGTTGCCCGGCTTTGCAATACTGCACTACCACCGGACCATTGCCAGGGAATACGAAAGCGCGCCAACGCCTTTTCACTCTGGTGAGATTCGATCCGCGCATCGGCCCAGGTCTGACCGCCATCGGCACTGACTTCAACCCGGCGAATACTGCCTCGCCCGGACCAGGCGATGCCGGTTACTTGATACACGCCCTGGCGCTCCAGTGCCATCTGGCCGGAGGGAGAAGTGATCAAGGATTTAGTCCCCATGGGAAGGGTGAACTGCGCACTGAGGCGGTCTGGCCGAGTGTCTGTGTATTTGCTGGTTTCGTCGCGAAACTGACTGGGCTCCCGACTCAGCTTAATTTGAGTGAGCCACTTCACACTGATGTTGCCTTCACAACCGGGTACGAATAAGCGCATTGGATACCCCTGTTCTGGTCGTACCGGTTCTCCGTTTTGGAACAGGGCGACTAACACATCATCCATGGCTCTATTGAGTGGGACCGAACGACCCATGCTGGCGGCATCGGCACCGACGGCACTGACCCACTGTGCCTGCGGTTCTACTCCCGCTTCATCTAACAGGGTCGAGAGAGGAATGCCGGTCCACTCGGCACAAGACACGAGTCCATGTATGCTTTGCGCGGAGCCGTCGGCGGCATTGGCTCCCCACAAAGACCCGCTGTTACCCGAGCATTCCAGAAAATAGATCTTGCTGACCATCGGGTATTTCAGCAGGTCTTCATAGCTGAATACCAACGGCTGTTTGACCAGGCCGTTAATCACCAGTTTATGCAGCGAGGGATCGATGTCGGGTACACCGGCATGGTGGCGTTCGAAGTGCAGGCTGTTCGGTGTGATCGTGCCCTGCAAGTGCTGCAAGGGAGAGCGCGAAGAGCCGCCGCCAGGATAGATTGGATTCGGGTTGCCGGCGGTGCGTTGCATATATTCGGTGTGGCTGGAACGGCTGCCGTAACCACTGGCGCCGGGACCGGGTTGCCTGGACCATCGTGGAATTTCAAGTGGCAGGCTGTTATCGGCGGCCAGCACGGAACTTGCCACGGCCATACCGGCGCTACTAAGTCCTAATCCAAGTAAGTGACGACGATTGATTAAACCGTTGCCGGCCACATGCTCCAACTTCTCTAAACTATTGGTTTTGTCTGTCATGATGGGTTACCTGTTGCTGGCAAGATAGCGCCTGGCTTCTTGTACCGCAGCCAGGCTGTCATCGTTCCAGAGTGAAAGTAAATCGGTATATAGTGCCGTAGCCAGGGCGAAGTCAGGCTCTATTGCCTGCGCCTTCTTGAATTCTTCCTGGACCTGCTTCCAGCCAAAGCTGTGCAGGTAGCCAACGCCGAGGGTGAAGTGTGCATGAGCCTCAGGCGAGCCGGAGGTTGGGAAATCGAAGCTCCCGATGCTGTCCAGCTCGGTGGCATAGATGCTCAGGGACAGCAGGGCGGTTATACTAACAGTGAAGGTCAATCGCAGCAGTGATCTCATGGCGAGTCCTCGGGTCTTCTTGATCTTGTTTGCATGCTGGATTAACTACTTTGCCAACTGCAATAGGACATTGCAAACACTTCTTTGTAACGAGTTGTGGCGAAGAGTTGGCTAGTCTCAAATTACTGACAATTGCTGCCTGGAAATGAGTAAATATCGAGTCGTTAGGGGGAAGACCGTGCTTCTTCTTGAAATGGCGCCGAAAGGACTTGCGTTGTTGCTGGAGTTTAGGGAGTGGTTTTAGAGTAAAATATTCATCCCGTTGATTTCATTGAATTTCGGTAGAAAAATGAGCAAAATGGTCAGCGCTGGTTATTGAACGATAGGACAAACGCAGTTTGCTGAATAAAAGAGGGTTTGATTATTTTTAGTCGATGAAGCAACATGATTTGCCGATAAAAACTCGTTCGTTTTTACTGTTTATATGTCGACTGAAAGAGCATAGGTTCACGTCTCTTTCGGTTATTAACAGGGAACAGAGGGGTTATCTTAGTTCTAGCTCACCACTGATCAAGATTTATTTCCTCAGCCCGGGTTTTTCAAATTAGGAGTAGGCCGATACGGCATTGTGCTTTGCGTAATCTACTTGCGCTCGGCTTCTTAATCCTGGTTGGTATGCCTGGTGCGGCTTTCCCTACGTTATTACCTTTTCATTAGATTTTTAGAGTCAGGTTGCAAATGACAAGCGAATCGCGGTCAGAAGAAAAGGGGACAAAATTCGGATTTAGGACAATATGCCTCAGTGATCAAACTGGAGCACCGGCAACTGGTTGCGGTTAGTATAAAGTTCCACCGGTACCTAAGGTAATGCCCAATCACTACCATTGTGCCAGCGAGGAATCTATTTACCTATTGGAAGGTGGTGCGAAGCGCGTATCGGCAAGCAAGCAATTGAAGTTGAGGCAGGAGATTACATAACCGTGCTGGTAGAGCCGGACCATTCCCATTGTTTATCCAACATTGGCGTGAGCGCTAATGTCCTTGCATATAATACTGTCGATTGACGGATTTAAAGGACGCACACTCGAATTTTTATTGGCAGGTATATCGTAGCAGCCACAGTTGTCATGATTCTATTTCGTGATCTCGAAAATTAAAAAGAGAGGGGGGGAAATTTGATCTCCTTCAAGAATTGGTTCAATAAAGAGTGCCGGTGAAACTTTAGTTTCGATGAGAACTTCAAGCCTGCTGCGCCTGATAATGAACCAACTTCAATGCCAGCTCTTGAGCGAATTCTAATCAGTCAAATTGAAATTCGGCGGCACCCAGTTGTGGCGTCGCTATACAAATAGCTTAATGGTACTCTTTGGCTGGGAAATATTGTGGCGTTGCACTCTTATTTCCAAGTAACAATGTGCTTACTTTTTCCAGTGGATTTATCGGCATGCTTTTATACACGAGCTGTGATTTCATGTTCGAAATCACCTTCCCCACACCCTTCGTGCTCATGCTGCGACCTCGCAGTGGTGCACAGCAATGGATATCTAGCGAAGAATACAAGCTCACCCCCAGTGTGCCCGTGTTCGAATTCACCGACGGCTATGGCAATCTCTGTCAGCGGCTGATAGCGCCTCCTGGATCCTTCTCGGTGCACACTGCTGCAGAAGTTAGGACCATGGATGAAGTAGATAAGGCGCCGGGGGCTCCCTTCGTCGAGGTTCAGAATTTGCCCGATGCCGTTCTCAGTTATCTATTGCCCAGTCGCTACTGTGAGTCCGATCGCTTTGGCCAGATGGCTACCGAGATTACTGCCGACAAAATATTGGGCTACGATCAGGTCGCCGCCATCGAAGAATGGTTGCGCGACAGGATCAACTTTGTGCCGGGTAGCAGCGACATTCCAATTTCCGCAGCGGAAGTCAATCTCAAGCAAGCGGGTGTCTGTCGGGATCTTTCGCACCTTGGCATCGCCTTGTGTCGCAGTCTCGCTATTCCGGCACGCATGGTGGTGGGGTATCGCTACCGGCTGGAGCCCATGGACATGCATGCCTGGTTCGAAGCCTTTGTTGGGGGCCGTTGGTATACCTTCGATGCCACCCAGCCGGAACTGAACGGTGGCTATGTGGCAATCGGCTTCGGGCGTGACGCTGCCGATGTCGCCGTCTACAATCAGTTTGGACCTGCGGTGTATCCGAAGACACAAAAGGTGAGGGTAAAGCGTCTTAAAGAGGATGCATAGCCAATGGTGGTAACAACACCGTTTGGCTTCCCTATCTAAATTGATAACGTCTATTTCCTACTAGCGGCCGATATTGAACGCTCGTTATAAACCAGGTAAGCAACTAGTTGTTGTCTCTGGCTCTCTTAAACAGCCGCACTCCTGAACTAATACCGCTGACAATAGTTCTGGCGAACACCCAGAACGACAATTTGATACGCTGGGTAATGGATAAGGCATTTATCGAATGCCAATGCCTCTTCCAACTGGCGATAGAGGCATTATTTTTCAGAATGGACTCGAAGCGAGTCGATATTCGCGCCAACAAAAACACCGCAAAAAATAGAAAAAGAAATCCAGGGATGATGGGCAGAACCAGGCCGATGAGGCCAATCACCACACAGCAGGCGATAGCTGCGATGCATAGCCCCTTTAATAAAAAAGGCATTGGCTGAGAACCAGTTTTCGAATAGGCCACGGTGTCGATCCTCCACCCAGTTTAGACATTGAATAGGAGTACATGCAGCAATTATGCCATTAGATAAGATGTTGTTATTGCGCGATTTTTAGTGATAATGTTGCTTCAAAAGCGAGTAAACATGGTGGAATTAACCAAAACCTATGATTTCCCCCAAATTCTTAATGTGCGGTTCTTATTGGTTTGTGCCCACAAGGAAGATTCAACAACTAACCGGAAGCGGTAATTGATTGACGTGCTGGGCACCTAACTCGGGCAATAAATTAATTGGAGCCAGTGTAAAAACTAAAACGGCGCTAGAATCACGCTGGCTACTCCTTCACTATCGCCGCTTCTATACTCATCCGCGCTTCTTTTCGAATAACATGTTCGCACCGCGTTCATCATTGCGGAGAAAGCCATACAACTTTGCGAGTTACTGCGCTTGCTTATTAACTGCATAGGAAAAGGGCAGCATCTCTTCTGACGTTATAGCGACCAGTTACAAGCTAACCGCCAGGTTTTATCAATCATTCTGGCTGCTAATTGGTGGGGACGGGAATAGATGGCGTCAGCGTAAAAACCTGGTGTGGATATCCACTATACAGTGGCCACCGAAATGTGATCGGCAGTGCATTTCCTTCGACGATCATTCGGTGTGGGATGATCATGCATCGATCAAGTCGGTACGTATATCAATCTCACCGAGCAGGGTGCGGTGCACGGGACAACGATCGGCGATTTCCAGCAGACGTTGCCGTTGCGCTTCTGTTAAATCGCCTTTTAAATGCAAGTACCTGTGCAACACGTCGATTCTTCTGGGTTCTTCATCGCAGTTTTCACAGTCGGTAACGTGTTCCCGATCGTGTTGCAGTTCCACCGTGACATCGTCTAAGGGAATATCCTTGGATTTGGCATACATGCGAAGGGTCATCGAGGTGCAGGTGCCAAGCGCTGCCAATAAATGTTCATAAGGGTCGGGTCCCAGATCGGCCCCGCCCGCGCTGCTGGGTTCATCGGCCATCCAGACATGGGTGTCCGACAGAACCGTACGGGTGAACTGCGTGTTTTTTTCGGTGACCAGGACGTGTCCCTTGGTCAGTGAGGATTCTTGCCGATCCACCAGTTTCGCATCGGTAATAAACCGAGTGGACCAGGCGGCGATGGTGGCGGCGACATATTCGGCGTCGCGCGCATTGGTCAGCAAGTGATCGGCGTCGTCGAGACTGATAAAACTCTTTGGGTGTTTAGCGGCGCGATAAATTGTTTCCGCTTCATTGATCGAGACGATGGTGTCGACAGGCGAATGAAACACCAGCAAGGCTTTGTTTAAATTGGCGACACTTTGTTGTTGATTCTGTGCCGCCAGATCGTCAAGGAATTGTTTTTTGATGGTAAAAGGTCGGCCGCCGAGACTGACCTGGGCGACACCGGTTTTCTCGATAGTGCCGATGTCACAGGCAAATTGTTTGGTGACGTGATCGGGATCAGACGGTGCCGCAATGGTGACCACACCAACCGCTTCCGGCACTTGGTGCGCGGCCACCAGAACCGCGGCACCGCCGAGGCTGTGACCAATCAATAAAGACGGAGCACGATAATGTTCGCGCAGATAGTCAGCCGCATGTACCAGATCGGCGACGTTGGAGGAAAAGTTGGAGTTGGCAAAATCACCGTCACTGCTGCCCAAACCGGTGAAATCGAAACGCAGTACCGCATAGCCCTTGGCTACCAGGGAGCGAGCGATACGAGAAGCGGCCACCACGTCTTTGCCGCAGGTAAAGCAATGGGCAAACAAGGCAAAAGCTTGTGGGTTGTCGTCGGGGGTTTCCAATAGTCCGGCGATGCTTAAGCCGTCGGTTCCTGGAAACTCTAGTTTGATGCGACCTTTTGGCATGGTGCTTCCCCCTCCCCTCATCAGTGCTTCGATACTTGCCAGCATAACCTGTTCTGGATCAGGGGTTGTTACTATTTTCCGCAGAGTGTCGCAGTCTGATCAAGCGACCAGGTGATCGCTGATGACGCGCATGAAGGCAGGGCCGTATTTCTGCAATTTGCGCTCACCGACGCCACTGACGCAGCTAAACTCGGTGGCGTCCTGGGGTAAGCGCAGACACATTTCCTGCAGCGGGCTGTCGTGGAATGTCACATAGGGCGGCACCCCCGGTCTTTCGGCA
>JADFOC010000085.1 GCA_022563075.1 Pseudomonadota bacterium | reverse complement strand
GCGGCTGGGGTTCCGACGACAGTAATTTTGTCTTCGCTTACGATTACCGAAAGCGAGACGAGATAAAACAGACCCATGATCGCTTCGGTCAATATATTGATTCTCGCGTCAACCGCAGAGCGCCAAACTCGGCCGGCCGGCTAAGCAGCTCCGGACCCTGGACCAACCTCAGTAATCCGGGCACCTTCGATGTGCCCAGACGCAGCTCCACTACTAACTTGATTACCACCAGCTCCCGTACCGGTCGAGCCTCTACATCCACCATGGCGGATCCAGCCTGTCAGCATACTTACCATGACGGCGGCACGGATTTCCGTCAACAGGGCGCCTATCGTAACGGCATCCTGGTGAGTTCAGGCAAGTGTGAGGCGAACGCCTTTAACTACAGAACCTACGTGAGCGACCTGGAACAGCACAAAGCCTATGCCTATTTCGATCATCAGTTTAGCGATAATCTGAGCATGCACGCGCAACTGGTTATTGGTATTCAGAATGAAACCGACACCAATAACACCATTGGCGCCGTCGGTAGCTCACGGGTGAGTAATACCGTCGCCGGTAACCGCTTCCTGGTATCGGGTACCCATCCGGGCAATCCGTTCCGGGCCATGGTGGGAGGACAACTGCTCTATGCCGTGGATGCCAATGGTGACGGTATTCCAGATCGTGATGGCAGCAGCACCAGCTTCAATTCCGCCCTTGGCGGAAACGTCATATTGACCAACGATCCGTTTAATCCGGCGTCGGGTATTCCCTTTCAGGAAGACGTGTATCTGGACAATACCTTCTCGGTGGTTGGCAGCACGCGCAATCCTAACGGGGGTTATTCCCGTTACGCCGATGCCGACGGCAATACCCCGGCGTTTCAGCACACCGCAACCCAGCGCTACCAGATTGGCTTCGAATATCTCATCGGTAACACCGACTGGATTATCAATGCCGACTATATCTACGCCAACCGCCAGCGCGACCGCAAGGGCACCTTCGGTAATGGCGATAGTTCCCTCAGTGCGATCGAGCGTGGCTTGAACTGTACACTGGGTGAGACGAAGGACAAGTGCTTCAACCCGTTCGGCACGGCGTTTTTCCTGCATGATGCCGAGTTCAATCCACTGCCAAACTGGCAGACCGATCCAGCGCTGAT
The DNA here is from genome assembly GCA_022563075.1 of Pseudomonadota bacterium. Classification (GTDB taxonomy): domain Bacteria; phylum Pseudomonadota; class Gammaproteobacteria; order Pseudomonadales; family Pseudohongiellaceae; genus UBA9145. The sequence goes on along the minus strand of JADFOC010000085.1, from coordinate 7,344 downwards.
CAACGATCAGGAAGTCTATGACCGCCTGCTGTCCCCCGCCGAGCAACAAAACGTCTACCAGCAAAATATCGTGGATATCGTCGCTGCCGGACCTCTGCCGTTTGAGCTTCAGGGTGGACCGCTGGCGATGGCTATCGGTGTTCACTACCGGCTCGAAGAAGAGGAGTTTCTTCCCGACCAACTGGCACTGCTGGAGGATCGTCCCCGTGGTTCGACCTTCAAGCGACGGGTGACAGAGAGTGCCTCACTGGACTTCTTCCTGGAGCTTAACGCACCGGTGCTCGATAGTGATCGCTGGGGCATGCTGGAGTTGTCGGCTGCAATACGCAACACCAAAAATGACATCGACGCAACCATTCCCGTGGAATCGGGTAGCGGTACCTATCAAGATGACATCCTCAAGTTTGGTATTGTGTACCAGCCGCCGGGTATTGACTGGGTTTCGTTCCGCGCATCCTACGGTGAGGGCTACTTGATACCAGGCCAGTTTACCGCCTTCGGTGACAAGCGCATCGAGTTTGTCACCACCGGCAGCACCAGCGGCGACTACGCCTGTGAAGTGCTGGTGGATGACGATACTACTGGCGATGGTGGCCTGGGTGGTACCGCGGTGACCGGTGTCACCGAGGATATGTGTTCCACTGGCGGGCAGGTTACCTTCCGCAGAACCACGGTGGCCACCCCCAATCTGAAGGGTGAAACCTCCGAGGCCTTTAACGTGGGTGTGTCTTTCAATCTGCTGGATGGTCGTCTAGCGATTGACATCGACCGCTTCGAAGTGGATTTCAATGACCAGACGGTTTACGCCAGTTTTGGGATACAGTCAGATATTTACCGCAAGGCAATGATCGCTTTCGCACAGGGCGCCGGTTGCGCCAGCGGAGACTCTGCCTGTTACCTTGGCGTGCGTGATAACTGGCTTGCTACCGGAGAGCCATCGTTTCAGACCTGCATGCTTGGTCCCGGACAGACGCCCGCCTCTGACTGTCCTGCGACTTCGAGGGGATTCTATCGATTAAACCCGGATGATCCTACCGAGCTGACCGACGTGGTGGCTTCTTACCTCAATCTGGATCAGAACACCAGTATCACCTACGACATCCGTGCGCGCTTTACCTTCGACGGTGAGGAAATCCCCTTCATCGGTGGTGATTATGGCAGCTTTACCGCCAATATCGATATGACCTATGTGGATGAATTCACCCTCACTCCGGATCCTACCTCGTCTGATCGGATCAACGTGGCCGGCCAGTTAGGCCGCAGCGAAGGTCTGCAGGACGGCGGTTCGCCCAAATGGAAAGGCTCTGCCGGTCTGCGTTGGGCCTACGGTAACCACATCGCCAGGTTAACCGGTCGTTATCACCACCATGTAGCGGACCTTAATGTCCCCAGTGGTAGCTGTATTTCTACCTTGTCCAATGCCTCCTGTCGGGTTGATTCGATGTCGGTTTTTGATCTGTTCTATCAGTACAGGATCCAGGACTTTTTGGGCATGCAAGGTGAATCCAGCATTTCCCTGACAGTGAATAACATGTTTGACCGTTTTCCTGATCCGCAGGAAACCGCGGTCACTCCTTATTCTTCATCTCTGGACAGGAATTGGGGCAGGTTCTACAACCTTCGTTTTCAACATACTTTCTAGCGGTGAAAGTTTGTTGTTAGGATTGTGTAAACCAGACCAATGAAGTAATAAAGAGGAGGGGGCGATCCCTCCTCTTTTTTTGTCCAGGCAATGGTTTTCAGTACTAAACTTGGAGACCGCTTGCGAGCTATAATCGGCTCTGGTCCAGTTCAAATAATGCAGAGGTGAATGCATGAACAGCCGCCTGGCTTATCGATTATCTGCCGTGCTCATGGTTTGGGGGCTGTCGTCCCTTACGCTGCAATCCGCCAACGCTGCTGCTGCCTGTGCCCTCATAGAAAATGACATCGCGCGGCTGCAATGCTATGACGAGAGAGAACTTCCACGCACCAACACGACAACAGACGCTCCTGTGCCCGTGGTGAATTCAGAACCCGTAGTGCTGGTGCCCACACAGTTAGAAACAGCGCCGGCAATAGTAGCTGAGCCAGAACCCGTGGCAGAGTTACCAATAACGCCGGCTACGGCAGCAACCGAGGTAGCGCAGATAATTTCTGGCGACGCCGCAGCATCGGAACCAGCGCCGCTGCCTGCGGAAATCCGCAGCACCATTACCAATATCATCACCGCATTAAACGGGCGCAAGGTGTTCTTTCTGGAAAATGGCGAAAGGTGGCAGGAAACTACTGCCTATGGTCTGCGCTTTCGCGTTGGTAGTGATGTAACCCTGAAGAAGGGTCTTCTGAATGCCTATAACATGACCTCCGGGCGAAATACGATCCGTGTAGCCAGGTACTAATCAATCCACCGAATTAAGGACCGCCTGTACCAATACCCGGCTGCTGCTTCAAAACATGGCGATGGGATTTACCGGTGAGCCGGTGCCGTTAGGAATCGGCAACGGCGCAATCGTCAGCATAAACTCCCACCTTCCCTGGGCTTGCGCCATCTCGCTCAACGCTTCGAGATCGGCGCGGTCGATCAGGTGAATGCCCAGCATGGTCAGGGCGAAGTCATGCAGCGCCAGTGTGGGCAGGTCGCCGTCGGGCCGCGGTGTATAACCCGGTGTCTCCCAGCCGAGAATCGCCACGTCCCGTGCCTTCAACCAGGGAATCACCGCGTTGTCGAAACCAGCTGCCTCGGCCCAGGTGTCGAACGGCCCGACTACCTGGCGCCGTGCCCATCTGCCCCAACGCAGCAGCATCGCGTCTCCTGAGCCCACTGCCACTCCAGTTCGTGCTTCCCAGGCCTCGAGATCCGCCACCGTGATTCGGTATCCCGGCTCCAGATACGCCACTCCCTTGAGTTTGGGGATGTCATACAACACGCCACGGGTGACGATGCCATGTTTCATGGTGAGCACGTCATTCTTTAATGCGCCCTGCTCCATGGTGACCAGATCGGCAACTGGATAACCGTTCCACATCTTGCCGTCGAAGAAGCGATGGGCGAAACCGTCGATATGGGTAGAGCCAAGACCATGGATGCATTGATAGGCTATGCGGTCACTGGCCCCGGCGGCGCTGGCGTTTATCATCTCCCATTTCACCGGACAGGGGTTATCCACGCTCTCTTGGGTCTGCGCAGTCCTGGCCAGTGACACGGTAATGCCCGCCTGCACCAAGGCAGCCGCTTCCTTTCTCTTCTGGGGCGTAATCAGGTTTAACGCACCGAGTTCATCGTCTGGACCCCAGCGGCCCCAGTTAGAAAGTTCTCCTTGCCATTGCAAATACTGCGCTTGAGAGATCAAGGGATTGGCTTCTTCAGCTATAATAATTGGCGCCGAGCTGACCAGTAATAGACCAACAGAACAGGCGAGTGTCAGCGATAACGCCAGTGATTTTGATTGACTCATGTTTGACCCCTTTTGTAATTGAGCAGCAGGAAGCTCTCATCCTCGGTGGGTTGTAGCAGGTAATAAAGTTCAGCCTTGCACTATGCGCCCTGCGGAAAAGTTTATCAATTTTGAAAGGACCAGCCCGGTAACGACGAAAAGCTGACAATCGCTCGATGAAGTCGTAAGATGCAAAGACAGGGAGCAATAGAAGGAAGCAACACTAACACCGTCTCGGTCGAGCAGTGTTTAGAATCATTTACCGCCAATCCCAGCAAAACAAAGCAAACCAGAAAGGGGCAACATAATGATCACCACGCACCGATTCACCTTTTATACCGTACTCGTCAGTATGAGCTTGGTGCTGACAAGCTGTTCCAGCGAACAGGATTCTAACGAAGAGAGTAAAGCCATTGTCTTGTTGCGGGGTCTGCCGACCCTGGATACCAACCACAGTATTGCCATCGTAGCGCTAGACCCCGAGTCGGAAAACTTTGGGGAGATTCTGCAGGAATTCGAATTTGCAGACTACGCAATGCCACTACACCATCTTTACTACAGCCCCACCGGTCGTCTCTACGCCACCGGCCTCGATCCACAATGTAGCCTGGCAGAAGTCGATCTTGCCAGAGACGCATCGGGTGCGCCGGTGATTAATGGTGTCGAGTGTATCGATACCGAAGGCCAACAGGTTGGTGAAGACATCATCTGGCACAACGTCAACGGCACCGACTATATGATTGTTTCCTTCATGGCCGGCACCGGTATCGATCAGAGCGATGGCGGCTCGATTGGTATATTCGATCCGCAAAGCAATGCAGTGCTTCGAATTATTGAAGCAAGGAAAAGTACCGTTGGTGAGGGAGATCCGTACATCATGTACCCTCACGGCCTGTCAGCCTATGGCGACAGAATGGTAGTGACATCAACGATTCACGCCGATCTCGCCACTGGCGTCGGCAATTCGGTCACTATTATTGACCTAAATACGTTTACACCGATACAAACAATTACCATCGAAGATGCACAACCGGTAGGTTTTCCCTCCTCTCCGGTTGAGGTGCTCTTTCTTAGACCGAGTATCGTTGCAGGGATTGAGCCAACCGTGTTCGTTAATACCATGTTCGGATTTGAAACCTGGAAAATACCCTATGACGAGTCTAATAAATCATTTGGAGAGCCGGAAATTATCTACTCCGGGGTTGACGAAGGCACCGGGGTACCACTGGAATTTTACGGCAATGACACTGAATTGTTCATCAGCCATGCCATTCCAGGCGTGGTTAAAAGGTATCAATTATCGAGCCTTCCGGAATTGGTTTCCTCCGGCCCCGATCTGGAAGCGGGCCTGGGAGCCCACCACATGATTTTCTATGCCACAGAATCAGGCAGGCAGGTCATTGCGATACAAAACAACCTGCTGAATCTGGGGAATGCGGACGATAATGATCCGACCGATATAGATTTCATTGCCAAGGTAAATGATCACTCCATCACCGTGCATGATCTTGAAACCGGCGAGAAGTTGGCGACAGTTAACTTTAAGGAAAGGTATCGCAAAGGAATAGCCAATGTTGAATCGCTGTTTGGCTCGGGATTTGTGCATCATCACTAGTTGTCGATGTAAACGAAAACAGTCAGTGCCGCCGGGGATTATTTGCTTGCAAGTAGATTCAAGTTGCACTAGTCAATGACCATGATAGAGCCACGGCCCTCAAACATGGACTTCGAGTTTCGATGAATTGTTGAACAGACTCGTGAAGAAAACACTCAGCATAAGTGCCATAGTCATCGCCATCATAGTGCTGGGCGGCTTTGCCTACATCGAAATAGGTTCCAATCGAGCCACGCCGATCACAGACTTCTCAGCACCCTTTGTCTTTGGCCAGTTTCGAGTTCCGGAGGATAACCCCTTAACCGACGAAGCCGTCGAACTGGGCAGGAGGTTGTTCTACGATGTCCGCCTGTCTGGCAATAATGAAGTTTCCTGTGCTACCTGCCACAGGCAGCAACTGGCGTTCACCGATGGCCGGCAGACGGCAATCGGTGTATCCGGTAAGGCGTTAGCGCTTAATAGCATGAGCCTGGCAAACCTGATGTGGGGTCCACGACATTTCTTCTGGAACGGTCGCGTGACTTCATTGGAAGAACAGGCGCTGGTGCCGATTCAACACGCCGACGAGATGGATCAGAGCCTGGCGGAACTGGTTGATGAACTGAAGGCAGATTCTCAATATAAGTCTCTGTTTAGCGTCGCCTATGGCCGCATTACCAATGAAAATATCGCCAAGGCGCTTGCCTCATTTCAGCGAACGCTAATCTCCTCTGATTCAAAATATGATAAGTACCTGCGTGGAGAAGCCACTCTGACAGAGCAGGAAAATCTGGGCAGAAAACTCTTCGTGGCCCATCCTGACGTGAAAGCCAGCCTTCGAGGCGGCAATTGCATCGATTGTCACAGTCAATTTCTGACCAGCGGTTTCAATACCCTGTATGACGGATTCTCCAATAACGGCCTGGACAGTGAAGAGGACTTATTGCCCGGATTGGAAGAGGTTACGCAAATCCGAGCTCATCGAGGCCTGTTCAAGGTCCCTACGCTAAGAAATATTGCCTTAACGGCACCCTATATGCACGACGGTAGATTTGCCACGCTGGAGCAGGTTCTCGATCACTACAATGAAGGTATAAAAATGAGCAGCACCCTCAGCCCGCTAATCGCAGAAGCCGATAATTCGACCAAAGGAGTGGTTACACAGGCGAGCCTTAATCTAACCGAGCATGAAAAAACCGCCATTATAGCCTTCCTGCATACGCTGACTGATCGACAATTTATTGCGGAAGAAAAGTTTTCGAATCCATTCGACTAGTCACATGACGTTAACCATCCAAACCAAGTATTTTCTGATAGCACTAGTTGTTGTGGCATCATTGCTGCTCACTTTTTCCTATACCTTTCTAAATTCGCGCGCCGTAGATACAGTAAGTCTGCATTTCGAAGCGGTCGTCGATGATGCTCCACTCGTATTCAATCAAACCCAATACCCTAATCCGGGCGGCGAAGGAGAATTCCAGATACGAAGCTTTCTGTTTTATATAAGTAATATCAGCTTAATCGGCGACTCGAGTACTTATGTTGAAACCGATAGCTATCACCTTGCTCGCTTCGATAATGAAAGCAACTCTTTCACCATTGAGCTTGATAATGTTCCCAGGCAGAGAATCGAAAAAATTGAATTCTCCATTGGAGTGGACGCGAGCGCAAACAATTCGATCATGTCGATGGGCGATCTGGATCCGAATAGTCGAATGGCCTGGAGTTGGGATGTTGGCTATAAATTTATTCTCTTCGAAGGCAGACTGGCTGTGGATGAAACCCTGCTCCCCCTGGTCTATCATGTTGGCTTCGATGAGAACTACCAGACGATGGTATTCGATCTGGATCAATCGCTAGATAATGATCCACTGGAATCGGCGTACTTCAAAGTAGATATCATGCGACTGTTCGCTGCAGCTACCACGATCGACATGACTGAATTATCGAATGTGAAATTTGATAGAACAGATGCCCAATTGCTTGCAAATAATTATAAATCGATGATTATGCTGAAATAGCTTGATAACAGAACTTACGTTTTCAATGCGCAACCCGCTTCAGCTCAGTGGCGAATCAGTTGGCTTTTAGTTGTCGCAGTTTAGATTTTGCATTCTCGTTGTCAGGGTTGATGGTAAGCGAATGCGCATAGGCTTCGATACAGCGAGCAATGTTGCCCGTCACCATATTCGAGCGGCCCCCAAGCCGAGCACTACCACAGATGGCGTTATTCGAGCATTCTTAATTTTCCTTTTGTATGCTTGCTGCCAGGGTCGCTCCTGCGCATCTGACCACGAGGGATAGTGGAAATGCAGGTTTTGCAGGAGCAAAAAC
>JADFOC010000084.1:7417-8506 GCA_022563075.1 Pseudomonadota bacterium | reverse complement strand
ATTGGGCGGATAAAAAGGCTGCCTGAAGGCTCAGAAAATGGTGTTCGAAATGACGGACACTATTAGCCGAGATGCAGATGACGCAGCAATGGGCGCACTGGCCATACCGGCAGACGGCATCGAAGGTTTCCCATTTACCATCGCGGTAACTGAGACCTCCACGGAGATCAACATCGGCGTCCCGGGTACCAAGTTCAGTGGCGATCTGCACAGTGATGAGAACAACCACGATGCGTATTTTCTGCACACTGGACCGGGTTCTAGCCTCAGTTTGAAATGAGAGAATGAGACCCCATGATATTAGCAAGGGCTGACCGAGTTAGCATGCAGGCAAGGTAAAACCAACCGCCGTAACCGAATGGCGCTTAGATCACACTAAAAATATAATCTATTCAGAAGGACGCTCGCCATGACCGATATCGATACACTGCAAATGCCAAAGACCGAACCGGCAGGACTGCTAAACACAGCGATCAACATTCTCACCAGTCCGGCCGAGGCTTTTAACGAACTCAATCAGCGACCTACTAAATTGTTTCCACTGGTAATCATCATGGTGAGTACCATGCTGGTGATGTTCTGGTATTTCAGCATCGTGGATTTCGACTGGTTTATCGATGATTCTCTCGCTGGCCGGAATCTCGACGAGGCCCAAATCGAAGTCATGCGAGAACAAATGAGCGCCATGTCACAAACCACCTTCAAGATGTTTGGCGTATTTGGCAGTTCTGCAGCTATCCTCATTATCTATGTATTGCAGGCAGGTTACATGAGCCTCGCCTCCGCACTCAATGGTGATCGCTATAAGTTCACCAATTGGTTCTCCTTGGTTTGCTGGACAAGTTTGCCCGCCTTGCTCTCCGTTGGTGGCATGGTGGTCAATATATTACTTAGCCCCAATGGGCAACTGAGTGCCTATGCACTGGATCCACTGACGCTAGCCAACCTGGGTATGCAATCGAGCAATGGTTCGGTGCAGACGATCATGAATTCGCTCAGTCTCACCATGTTTTGGAGTGTTACCCTATTGATAATGGCTTACAAGCAATGCCTGCAATGCAGTCACATAGTAGAACTGGTACGGGCATC
>JADFOC010000084.1:0-7407 GCA_022563075.1 Pseudomonadota bacterium | reverse complement strand
CAGCCTTAGCAAGGCTCTCACCCTCGTTTTGGCGCCTTATCTGCTTATTCTTGGCGTTTGGGCGTATTTTGCGTTCACCTAGTTGGAAATATGCTAGGGTGGCGCCCCGTTGCAATAAATTCAGCGTGTTTGGCAATTAATTAGACGTACCTAACTTAGGGAAAGAGATTCGCAGTCATGAACGCCAAGAAACTCCTATTGATCGCCATTATTCTTAGTACCGTGGTCGCGCTGCCTTTTATCAATCGCACGGTATTTGGCACCAGCACTAAAGAAGTCAATGTCTCCCTGTTAGCACAGCGGATAATCAGCCCGTCTATTCTTGCCTCCGGTTTTTTGGCACATGAAGAGGAAGTGATGCTGAGTTCGGAAGTGATTGGAAAAGTCGCCGCACTCTACGTCGAAGAAGGTGATGTGGTGCATCGGGGTCAATTGTTGCTGCAAGTGGATGATACGAATTTTATTGCTGGCTTGGAACAGTCGGCAGCTGCGATGAGAATAAACACGATCGATATCCAACGTCAGGAAGTGAGGATTGAGAACCTGGCTCGCGTATTCGAGCGTAGCAGGAGTTTGCACGAGCGAAACATGATTGGTGACAATGAATTCGACACCGCCAAGAACCAGCTTGACCTGGCGCTGATTGACCTTAGATCAGCACGAGAAAGGCTGACCCAGGCCAATGCACAACTGGATCAAGTAACTGATCAGCTCAGTAAGACTAAAATCGAATCGCCCATCAATGGGGTAATCACCAGCCTGGATATCAAGGTCGGCGAGACGGCCATCGCCAGCTCCACCAACATTCCCGGATCATCGTTAATGACCATCGCTAATCCGGCGAGCATCTACACCGAAGTGTTGGTGGATGAAGCCGATATCGCCAACATCGCGGTAGGCCAGCGTGCCGAGATAGTGGCAATCGCCTACCCCGACCAGCCGATGATTGGAGTCGTTCGCTATATTGCCAATACAGCCAAGATTGCTCCAGGCAGGCAGGGCCTGAGCTTCACCGTGAAGATTGATATCACCGATCCCGGTGAGGTCGTCTTGCGCCCTGGCATGTCATGCCGAGCAGAAATTTTCACGCGCCAGGATCAGGAAGTCTCCGCCATACCTATACAAGCTATTATCTTCGAAGAAGATCGTTCGATGATGCGTAGTGAGTATTTTATCTTTATTAATGATCACGGCATCGCTCGCAAGACTAAAATCGAAGTGGGACTGGCTGATGACGAATATCAGGAACTGACGAGCGAGATCGACGATGACATTGAAATCATCGTTGGTCCCAACCAACAATTGAGACACCTGCTTGAAGGCGATCGTGTGGTCGGCACCATGGTCGAAATATAGTCACCCGCGACGCTGCTTCACGTTCTAAGAAATTCACATGGCACTCATCGAACTTCAGGACATTACCAAATATTATACAATGGGAGACCAGATCGTTCGTGCGCTCGATGGTATAACCACCACTATAAATCGCAATGAATATATCGCCTTCATCGGCTCTTCTGGATCTGGTAAATCCACCATGTTAAATATCCTCGGCTGCCTGGATAAACCCACAAACGGCGAGTACCATCTCAATGGGAAAAATGTTGAAGTTCTGGATCAGAACGAATTATCGGAAATTCGAAATCTGGAAATAGGCTTTATCTTTCAGAGCTTTAATTTACTGCCCCGCGCCACAGCATTGGGCAATGTGATGCAGCCGCTAATCTATCGCAACATCGGTTTCAGAAAACGCAAGGAGATGGCGATGCAGTCATTGACCCGTGTTGGACTCGCCGATCGCACCGATCACCTGCCCAATCAATTATCCGGCGGCCAGCGCCAACGCGTCGCTATCGCGCGCGCACTGGTTACCCACCCTTCCATCTTATTAGCCGATGAACCCACCGGAAATCTGGATTCCAAAACCACAATAGAGATCATGCAGCTATTCGATGAACTGCATGCCGAGGGTCATACATTGATCGTGGTTACGCATGAAGACGAAATTGCGCAACACTGTAATCGTGTCGTCGAGATGAAAGACGGCAAGATTTTCAACGACAGTCATACGCATTCTGCCAAGGTGACCTATTAATGCTTTTTTCGTTGATTGAGAGCTTCCGATCTGCGTTAGCATCCATTTACGCCCATGGATTTCGCAGCTTCCTGACGACGCTTGGCATCGTCATCGGTGTCGCCAGTGTCATTGCGGTGATCTCGGTCACGCAGGGAATGAGTTCATTTATTGGAGATACGTTTGCCACCCTGGGCTCGAACAGCTTGACCATCGCATCCTATACACCGTTTGAAGATCAGATGAAGGGAATACGTGCTCGCCTAACACCGGAGGACCTGGAACTTATCGAGAGACGCATCGAAGGAGTCGCATCGATTACACCGGTGCTCTATGCCACCCGCTCATCGCAGATAAAGTACGGTTCGCAAACATCTTTCAGTCAGATTATGGGCACCACCTACGCCTATCAGGACGTTTCTCAATCCTTTATGTCGGCGGGTCGTTTTCTCGCTCGGAGTGATAACATGACACGGCGGCGGGTCGCCGTTATTGGTGATAAGGTGCGGGAGAACCTTAATCTGCCGGACAATCCGGTGAATGAATTTGTGGAGATCGGCGGGGAGTGGTTCAAGATCGTCGGCCTGCTGGAACCCAAGGGTGACATCATGGGATTCAGCCAGGATGACAGGGTTTTGGTACCCTACGCCACGATGCGCAGTCTGCAGGGCAACCAGGCGCGCACGGATATTCAGATTCAACTGAGTCTCAGCGAAAACACCGATGTGGAAGACGTGACCCGGCAATTAATCACGTTACTGCGTAATGCACATGATCTTGGCAGCGAAGACGACGATGATTTCATCGTGCAAACTGCCGAGCAACTCATGGAGACTTTCGACACCATTATCAACATGGTAACCGTTGTCATTGGCGGCATCGTCAGTATTTCATTGCTGGTGGGTGGCATCGGCATCATGAACATCATGCTGGTCTCGGTCACGGAACGAACGCGGGAAATTGGCATCTGCAAGGCGATAGGTGCCAAACGCCATCACATTCTTATGCAGTTTCTGATCGAAGCCCTGTTACTGTCCTTGCTCGGTGGCTTGATTGGCCTGGCCATCGGTTATGGTCTGGGCACACTCATCTCCAACAGTATCCCAGGTTTCCCTTCCGCCAGTATTCCTCTGTGGTCAGTTGGCCTTGCACTTGGTTTTTCTGGATTCGTCGGCATGCTCTTTGGGATACTTCCGGCAGCCAAGGCCGCCAATCTCGATCCTATCGACGCCCTCAGATACGAATAAAAACTGTTTCAGTAATTGACTTAGTGGCCGACAAAGGTGTTTGATTGGCGGACCAATCCCATGAGGTTACGCCCATGAAAATAAAAATAGTGCTGCTATTAACTGTTGCTGCCGCCGCTTTCGCTTTGGGTCGGATATCGGCACAGGAAGTCGAACCCAGTTGCAATATGTGTGATGCAAGCTATGTCGCTGCAGAGGAATTGCACCGTTATGAGGCAATCGCGATCGCAACGGGTGCCGTGGATCAACAAGTCCGTTCTATCGACATCGGCAAAACCAATGTGCAAATCGCCCTGGCCCGCCGTGGTGAATTGACCAGCCGTCGCGGACGTGTCGCCGAGCACGATCTGGTGACCGAAGTGTATGTAGTACTTAGCGGCGGCGGTACCATTCTCACCGGTCCAGACTTGATCGATCCGGTACGTAGACCACCAGACAACAATGCCGTGGTTCGCCTGAATGGCCCCGGTAACAATGCGACGGATGTTCGTAATGGCCAGATTAACGAGCTTAAGGCCGGTGATGTCTTGGTGATACCTGCCGGTACTGGTCATGAATTCATCCGCATCGACGATCATATCACTTACTTGATGGTACGAGTCGATCCAGATAAGGTAGTACCGCTAATGAACTTGACAGACTCCGAGTCGTATCTGGCAGAGCGTGAGAACTAAGCTGCTAATGCCTGGCTTATGCACTTCTGCGCCGGCATTGATCGGGGCAGGCACTCTAGCAGATCGGTACTATACTTTTAGCCAAGGTCTCCAAATAGTAGCTGACCTGCAATATGGTTGTGTGCTAGTCTGCGCAACTCACGCGACAGCAGCAGATTTAAGGTATACATTAAGCAGTGTTTAAGCATTCCGCAGACCGGCTGCCGGTTTTTCTCATACTCGCTCTAAGCGGGGTGGATTTCTGTCTTTATTTCCTGGTGGACAATGTCTATTTCCTGGGGATTTATTTCTTTTTGTTGATTCTGCCCAAATCTCAGATATGCGCCTGGAATCACCACCATCAACACGCTCCAACTTTCCGCTTCAAGCCGGTTAATCGGGTACTCGAGTTTTTCTATGCCCTACATACCGGCGTTACCACCAACCTGTGGTCATTGCACCACGTAATCGGTCATCACCAAAATTACCTCGATCAAACCAAAGACGAAAGTCGCTGGACTCGAAACAATGGTTCGCAGATGGGCGAGTTGGAGTACAGCCTGATCATTACGGCCACTGCCTATTACCGAGGCTTCAAAGTTGGGCAAAAACATTCGGCGATTCAGCAAGAATTCCTTCTCTATTCGGCAATTACTTTTTCCTTGCTTGCCTTGTTAATTGCCTATCACCCGGTAGCGGCGCTATTTATTTTTGTGTTACCCATGTTTTTAGGATTATTCATGACCGCCTGGGCCACCTATGAACATCACGCTGGACTCGATACTGACAACCAATACGAGGCGTCGTTTAATAATTTGAATTATTGGTATAACCTGTTTACCGGAAATCTCGGATACCACACGGCGCATCACTACAACGGCGGTCTACACTGGTCCAAACTTCCACAGCTGCACGATAAGATTGCGCACCATATTCCTGAGCACCTAATTAGGAAGACCTGGGTTTAAGCAATGAAAAGCCGGTGACAACGTAGCGCTGTCACCGGCTTTAATGCCTGTCTGAAATGTTGGCTAATTACTGATGATGTGAATATCGCCGTTGGAGGTTTGCAGTGTAATTCTGTCGCCACCGCCATTAATATCCCCTCGGCCTAAGATGCGACCGTTGCCTTCGGAAATAGTGAGTGGGAAATCAGTATAGATGCGATAGTCGCCACGATATCGACGTGAAATTTGCAAATCCGCCACAATTGAAGCGTGGTGATCGGCTGGTAGACGAATGGTAATGTCGCCACCGGATGACTCCAGCTCTATCGATGTGTCACCGCTACCTGAAGTACTTATTAGCTCCGCGTCCACTCTGCCGCCGGACGTGTCCGCCCGAATCGGACCGACGCTCTGGCGGATGGTGATATTGCCACCTGAGGTGTCCGCATAGACCGATCCGTTGCTCTTATCGATAACGATGTTGCCACCGGAGGTGTCGGCTACCACACTGGTGTCGCTGCCAGCGAGATAGATGTTCCCACCAGAGGTATCGGCCGAAATCGGACCACTGGCCCATGCCGCTCGGATGGTGCCACCGGAAGTATCCAGCACAACGGCGCCACCACCTTCACCCACGTCGATGTTGCCGCCGGAGGTGTCGGCAACCATGCGCCCGATGACATCACCTATAGTGATATTGCCACCGGAGGTGTCGGCGGAGGCGTCGCCCCTCACATTGCCGATCTTTATGTGGCCCCCAGACGTATCCGCCACCACATTCCCATCCACATCACCAATGGTAATACTTCCACCCGAAGTATCGGCTCTGACATTACCTCCTGTGACATTACCAATTTCGATCCTGCCGCCGCTGGTATCTGCATCGATATCGCCCGAGATGTCCGAAATTTCAATGCCGCCACCACTGGTATCCAACGCAACATTGTAGATTACCGGAACATCTACTCTAAAGCTGATATTGGATCCGCGAATTCCGAAGAATCTGTTGGGAGCATCGGCGACCACCACTACATCATTCCCGTCCTGCTCAATTTTCACATCGAAACGTCCCGGAGATCGAACGCGCACGCGAACTCGATTTTGGTCCCAGGTAACAATTTCAATCCGGCCAGAATCGGTATCCAGATACAAGGTGCCCCCTGCAGCAACGTCAAACTCCCGCTCAATATCATCTGCTGCGGCCTGTAATCCGATTGGCACAGTCCACAGGAATGACAGCAGTAGCAATCCAGCCAAAGTATTTCTAGTTTTAGACATCGTATTCACCTCTTCTTAATCCTAACCCGTGAAAATTATTTATAAAATTACTGCAGCGTCGTCGAATTCCTCGACCAGAGTCCTCGCCTGCACGCGAATATATTCGTTACTGTCTATTTCCATTTGTCGTCTGAATACAGCCAGAGTCTGTTCATCTTGATAATTCACCAGGGCTTTAAAAGCCTCCACTCGAACACCTTGATTGACGTCTTCACTGAGAGCGAAGCGCAGTGCATCGCGGACGCGTTCTTCATGCGCCAGGGTAACCAGAGACTGCACCGCCTGATAACGCACTCCTGGATTCTGATCGTTAGTGAGAACATAGATGAGCGCTTCAAAGACTGAGTTGCCAGACACCACCGATTGCAGGGCATTGATGGTGTCGAGTCTCGCCGCACTATCGATATCTTCCTGCAGCGCCGCCGCCATCAGCGTATGGATCTTCTGATCTGAAACATTACCGTTAAGTCGTGTTTCAGAAACCAATGAAAATGACAGATCAATCTCGCCAGTCGTGGCATCAAATTCATTTATCTTCAACTGGAATATTTCATAGTCTTCATCGTTGATAAGAGCCAGTGGGGACAAGTCTGTCGCCGCCACTTGCGTAACCACTGGCATCGGATCTTGCAGACCTGCCGGCGTAGCGATCAGGATGCCTAGAACAAAAGTTGCAGCCATTGCCGCACCCTGGAATGCCACAGTCAGTGGTCTCTCTGTCAATCCCACTAACCATCGGCGCAATGAAAAGCGAGTGCGGCTTTCTCTCTGTAAATTTTGATGTAGTAGCCAGCGATTCCCCTGCAGTCGATCGGCATCTATCTGTGGCTGCACGCCGATTGGGATCGCACTATCCAGTCGCTGCTCTTCCTCTAAAATATTTCGCAGCACAGAATTGGCTTCTAACTCTTGCTCGAACTGCGCAACTTCTTCAGCATTCAGCCCTCCATAGAGATACTGAATCACCAGATGCTGAAATTGCTCTTTACTTTCTGGAATAGTCATTTCATTTACCTGTTTAGTGATATTCCGCTAGCTGATGCTTTAGCTTCTTTCTCGCTCTGAATAACAACACCTTTACTGAATTATCCGTACATGACATAACTTCTGCTGCTTCACGAAGTTTGAAGCCTTGCTGATGGCAGAGCACGAAAGCGATGCGCTCGGTGTCGGTTAATTTAGTCAATGAATTGTTTATCTGCGTATTT
>JADFOC010000518.1 GCA_022563075.1 Pseudomonadota bacterium | reverse complement strand
GTTTGCGCAATAGCCGCTATCGCCAGGACACCACTGCTGTGGATGAAAACTGCGGCTGCTACACCTGTCAGAATTTTAGCCGCGCCTATTTGCACCACCTGGATAAGTGCAAGGAAATGCTGGGAGCGCAGCTGAACACCATCCACAATTTAACTTTTTATCAGCATTTGATGCGGAGTTTGCGTGAGGCTATAGAACAGGGTAGATTGAGCGCCTTTTCCAGTCAGTTTCTGGTGGACCAGCAAAAACTGGGGGTAGAACCTTGAATATCCGGTCATCGTCCCAACAATGACTGGACTGTGTTGGCAACAATAGTTGTAGTGTTGCTTTACTCTGTTACTCAGATGAGAAAGTCGATACTAGTAACATGAGTGAAGCAATAAGACCGGATTGAGAGAATTTTAAAATGAACCTATTATTCCCCGTAGCCTATGCCCAGGAATCTGGCCAGCCTTCGATAGTCTTCAATTTCTTCTTGTTTGGCGGCATAATTTTGTTTATGTACCTGATACTGTGGCGACCACAGTCGAAGCGGGCTAAAGAACACAAAGATCTGATGGCCAGCGTTTCCAAGGGAGATGAAGTAATGACCTCCGGCGGGCTGTTAGGCAAAGTGACCAAGGTGAGCGATGACTACCTCGCGATTAACGTAGCTGAGGGGGTTGAATTAAAGATTCAGAAATCATCGGTAGCTGCGATCTTACCTAAAGGGACAATCTCTCAGATCTAGCTCAGGGTTGAACCTGACTTTGAAACGAATTTCGAAACCTGACGAACATCACTATGTTAAACAAATACCCGGCATGGAAAAACATACTCGTCCTGATGGTTATAATTCTGGGGATACTTTACTCAGTACCTAATCTGTACCAGGATGACTATGCGATTCAAGTGACCGATGCAAATTTGAGTCTGAATCAATCTGATTTGGAGGTGATCACCACCGCGCTCGAAGCCGCACAGGTTGCGTTTTTTGGCATCGAGCTCGATGACACCAACTTGCTGGTCCGCTTTGGCAGTCCTGAAGATCAGTTGCGAGCCAAGACCGCCATCGAAGATGCGCTCTCTGACGACCATATCGTGGCATTGAATCTAGCGCCCACCACACCCGGCTGGATGCAGGCCATCGGCGCGCGCAAGATGAACCGCGGTTTGGATTTGCAGGGCGGCGTGCATTTTCTGATGGAAGTCGACATGGACGCAGCGATACAGCGTCGCATGGAGGATAATCTTAGTAATGTCAGATCTATTCTCCGAGGAGAAAGAATCCGCAGCAGGGGGCTAGAATTAATTAGCAATTCCCATCTGGAAGTTCGCTTTGCTAGTTTGGATGATCGCCGTCAGGCGCGTTCTGAACTAATCAGCAATTTTCCAGAACTACAGTTCCAGAATCGAGAGGTGGAAGGATTATTCCTGCTCGATATGCTGATGACTGCCGATACCAGGCTGCAGATCCAAAGGGACACCCTGCAGGCAAATCGTACCACCCTGTTAAATCGTGTAGATGCCCTGGGCGTGTCTGAACCTACGGTGCAGCAGCAAGGCGCCGATCGAATTGTGGTGGAGTTGCCGGGGGTGCAGGATCCGGCACAGGCCATCCGAATTTTGCAACGCATAGCGACCCTCGAATTCCACCTCGAAGCGGAGTTGGGTGCGCCCAGCACCAGTTACGAAACCTATGAAACGCCGGATGGAATCCTTGTCGATGTTGATGATAACGTCATTCTGCATGGCGATCGTATAAGCAATGTGCGCTCTTCGCTGGATCAGAATGGTTTACCTCAGGTGCAGATTAGTTTGGATGCGCAGGGCGGTAGTCAGATAAACCGGGTAACCCGTGATAATGTGAATCGCATGATGGATATCCTGTTGATCGAGACTAAATCTCGCACCAACACTGTTTTAGATGAGGCGGGCAACGAAGTCGATGAAACCGAGTTCTACGAAGAGAAACGCCTCATTAGCCACGCCAGAATTATTACCGCCCTGCCGCGAACATTTGTGATTACCGGGCTGAGTTCGCTGGAAGCGAATGACCTGTCTAAGTTAATCAGCTCTGGCTCGCTCGCCGCACCAATGACCATCGTCGAACAGTCTGTGATTGGTGCCTCGATGGGCCGGGCAAA
>JADFOC010000083.1 GCA_022563075.1 Pseudomonadota bacterium | reverse complement strand
TTTTTAACATTTTCTTTGTTGATTTGCTGCAGCGGACTGAAACCGTGACTGGAGGGTGTTCTGCGCCAGTAAGTCCAGTCGGCGTCGCTGGGGTTGGCGAGTTCCTCAGTAGAAACATTTTGAAAACCAGTTACTGCTCGAAAGGAACGGGTCAGCGCACGTTCAGATTGGTAAATGGTGGCGATGTCTGGAACGGCGTTCAGGGAATCCGGAGAGGGTATGGTGCCGGGCACACCAGGTACCGGGGTGCGTTGAATCAGTGGCTGGTCGCTGGCGCTGCTGTCGCCGACGAACACCACCCCAGCGGAATCAAAGCGCAAAGCCAGTTGGCCTGGGGCTATGTCATTCTCGCTTAGCAAGAAACCAGCCAGTTCGGCATATTGGCTGTCGCTTAAAGACCCAGGTGTCTGCGGCGGCATGGTGCGCTTCAATAAATCCAGTAAATCGGCGACATTTCTGTTGCTCCAGTTACTGGTGAAGTTACCGCCGGTGAGAGCGGGTGCTTCAAATGCGCCCTGTAGATCTGCCAGGTGACAGGTCGCACAGTTTTGTTGATAGAGGGAACTTCCTGCCTGTACTTGCGCCGTCGTAAAGCTTGCCTGTGCCAGCTCTTGCGCGGAAGCCGCCACGGCAAATAAAGTAGCGGACAGAGACACGATGCCAATCAAGCACTGGTGGGAAACTGAATTTGTCATTCCTGAGCCTTTTTTTATTTCGGTGGCTCTTTTATGCAAGAGACTTTTTATTTAGGAGTCTTTAGCTTTTAGAGACTATTTATTCAAGAGACTCTCTATTCTAAGGTTAAAGTTTCCTGAAATGCCTGTCTTTCCGCGACGGCCTGTGCGTATTGCTCTTCATTCAGATAGGTAATGCCGACCCAGGCGTGGCTCATCTCATCCACACCACGACGCCCGAACACCACCCATTGATTTGGATCGGGGTTTATCGGGTTGTTGGCGGTGTTGTCAAACACCGTAGTAAACTGCAGCACAGTACCGGTGGGCAGTAGCGGTTTGACTTCATCGGCGTACAGATAGGAGATTTGCCAGTTGTGGTTGTACTTGTTCACCTGGCTTAGCACTTCTCTACGACCATCTGGATAGATGGCTTCCATGGTCATCACCTTGCCGCGCATGTGCATATGCGGGCGGTAACTGTGAATCACCGCAGGAGATGAGAGCACGTGAGTGCCTTGCAGAACTTGATAACCGTGAGGTGGAATGACGATGTCCTGACCCCTGGCCATGCCATTGAGACCATCTACCCGGAACATGGATTCGCCTGCAGTTTCCAGCGCTGGTGGCTGATCCTTTGGATAAAACCACAGACCAACCTCGACCACATCGTCATTGCCTGACATACCGACAGGAAAGTAATGAAGGTTCCAGGCAATTTCACCCTTCGGCGGAACCCGCAAACCAGTGCCTTCCGGGTACATCTCCCAGGATTTGCCGACGCCGTACCTTGCAAGTGCTACCTGGCGCCTTTCACCGTCCGGGATTAACACCGCGTGACCATGATGCACGACCTTCTTGCCTAATGGGTAAGATGCTTTGAATTCGGCGGCACGCAGCCAGCGTTCCTCTCCGTTCAGTCCTTCGAACTTAACTCTCGGTGTCCACCACTGGTCCTGACCATCGGCGACTACATCATAGGGCGCAGACTTGATAATCAGATCAGGTGGTCCCAACCTGCTGCCGAGTTGCCAGTCGGCGCCGCTGGCCAACTCGATCGGAGCGGGCAGGTCGGCCGGATTCCCCTCGGGGGAACCGCCATCTACCCAGGCGGCGATGGTGGCAATTTCGGCGTCAGTCAGTGAGGCATCATTCTTGAATTGTTGAATTCCGATGGTTGGATCGATATGCCAGGGGGGCATGATGCGTTGCGTGGTTCGGTCTTTAATCAGAGCGGCGAAGGGCCGCACCTGTTGGTAGTTCAGCAGTGGCATGGGACCAATGCCTTCTGGATTGTGACAGCCCAGACACTTCTGTTGCAGGATAGGAGCCACGTCTTTGGAATAGGTGGGGATAGACCGGTCATCGGACTGCGCCAGTACCGCGCTGCCCGCTCCGGCCAGCAGTAGGCACAGCGCTGATTTGATGATACGGCCTCGATCCAAAAATTTATGCGTGTTCATTCGGGGCTCCTTAATAATTTTACTCACTTATCTCGACTTCGAAATAAGCATTGGTATGACAGCAATAAAATTCAAATGCAGCGACGCTATTGATGGTTTGCATTCGAATAACGTAACTGCCTGCTTCGGAAAATGTGGCCTGAACTTCGGTGGGTTCTGCGCTTGTCTGAATCGTGTATTCCAGTTCGCTGAAAGTGACCTCACCCGGTCCTGAATGTTTGGCCCAGCCTACCCACACCTCATCGTCGGGGTGTTCGATCCAGGCGCTAAGATCAACCGGCTGGCCGATGTGTCCCATCACCGAAGAATCCTTATGAATGCCTTTGCGGCCTCGCACCGCAGCACCATTCATCGAAACTTTAACCAGGGGTGCAATATTACCCCGTCCCCCCGATGCCGGTTCGTCCAACACGAAGGCGGGCAGGATATGGCCAGGAATTTTAAGTGATTGACCGGCACTGCGCAGATGCCACACGACGGTCTCGTCCACGCTAAAATCGGCCGGCACGGTCACTGTAAAAACACAAAACTTATGGCGGTAGCGCGGCGGCAGCGGATCGAAATGGGTGGGTAACAGCGCCGCAAAGCGATCGTCGCCTAAATGGTTATCGGTTCCCAGAAGGATAGTCAGTGATTGTTCGGTATTGAGGTTGAAATAACTAAAACAGAGACTGCGGGTTCCATCATCGTTTGGGAACCAGCCATCAAACAGCGGGATAACCGGCTGTCCACGAGGCCTTATGACGTCGGCCGACCAGGTTTGCTGAGACAACTGAATCTGCTGCGCCGAAGCGCTTGATAAGGCTAGGGCAGTCAGCAACAGAAAGACTACTGATCTAGTAAGAACCTGCATATTGGTGTGGCCCTGGTTTTACCACGCTGGTTATTCGCTTATCGGTGATTAGTGATGGTGTATTGCTTGTTGTATTTTTTGGCACAGCTACTGCTTACATGTACTGGATAGTACTTGAAATAGGGGGGTATGTCTCGCCTTTGACCGGTAGGGAAGCCCAGGATATCTATGCTAGACTGCGGTCAGTCTCCTTAAATCAAGGAGTTAATAATCAAGAGGGCAGCGTCGCGATGAAGACAAGTTGCACCCGCTTCTTAACCGGATTATGCCTGTTGCTTGCAGCTCACAGCGTGGCGCAACAGGGCGCTGCCAAGGGTGAATGGCCCAGCTATGGGGGTGATCTTGGACACACTCGTTATGCGGCCCTCAGTCAGATCGATGCCACTAATTTCTCCGAGATGGAAATAGCCTGGCGTTTTAAGACGGACAATCTCGGTCCCCGACCCGAATACCGATTTCAGGCAACACCGCTGATGGTCAATGGCAGGTTATATACCACGGCTGGGTCACGCCGTGCCGTGGTTGCGCTGGATGCCGCCACCGGTGAAATCATCTGGAAATACAGCTTGCAAGAAGGGGAGCGTGGCGCCGCCGCGCCACGTCAACTTTCCGGACGTGGTCTGGCTTACTGGGAGGATGCTGATGCAGCCAGAGTCGTTTATGTGACGCCTGGCTACCGCCTGATTTCTCTCGATGCTGCAACCGGGATTCCGGTTGCCGGTTTTGGTGAGAATGGCATCGTTGATTTAAAGCAGAATGCCGATCAGCAGATCGATCTGGTCAATGGTGAGATCGGACTGCACTCGACGCCGACTATTGCCAAGGACGTCATCATTATCGGCGCGGCTCACCGCACCGGCGGTAATCCCCGTAGCCGCGAAAATGTGAAAGGCTTTGTGCGTGGATTCGATGTGCGCACCGGCGAGCGTCTGTGGATCTTTCATACTATTCCCCTGCCTGACGAATACGGTTATGAATCCTGGCAGGATGGGTCGGCTGCCTACACCGGCAATACCGGTGTGTGGGCTCAAATTTCGGTGGATGAAGAACTGGAGATCGTCTACCTGCCGGTGGAGGCAGCCACCGGCGATTATTACGGAGCTTACCGGCCGGGGGATAATCTGTTCGCGGAGTCTCTGCTGGCGGTGGATCTGCACACCGGTGAACGCAAGTGGCACTTCCAATTCGTGCATCATGGCATCTGGGATCATGACATACCCGCCGCGCCCATCCTGATCGATATAGTGGTCGACGGGCGTCCGATAAAAGCCGTCGCCCAGCCTACCAAGCAGGCGTTTCTTTACGTATTCGATCGCGTTAGCGGCGAACCAATCTGGCCCATAGAAGAACGCGCGGTGGAGACAGGTGATGTACCCGGCGAATGGTATTCACCGACGCAACCGTTTCCCACCAGACCACAGGCCTATGATCGGCAGGGGGTCACGCTAGACGATCTGATCGATTTTACCCCCCAGCTAAGGCAGCAAGCCGAGGAAATCGCCTCGTGGCATAAGATGGGCCCAATCTTCACGCCACCGGTGGTCAGTAATATTAATGGGCCACTTGGCACCTTGATGGCACCGGCAACGGGAGGCGGCACCAATTGGCCCGGCGGTTCTTTCGATCCCGAAACCAACACGCTCTATGTTTCATCCAGTAGTTCGGTGACCAGTTTGGGGGTAGTCCCGCCGTATC
Organism: Pseudomonadota bacterium; assembly: GCA_022563075.1. Classification (GTDB taxonomy): domain Bacteria; phylum Pseudomonadota; class Gammaproteobacteria; order Pseudomonadales; family Pseudohongiellaceae; genus UBA9145. The sequence continues at coordinate 3,827 of JADFOC010000083.1, read as the reverse complement.
CTGGTCAATCCGACATGGCTTATATTCAGGGAAATGCCGCCACCGGTCCTCGCACCTCCGGCGGCGCCGGTTCCCAGTCCGGTGGCGGGCGTACCGAGTTCAGCACCGCGCAACGAGAAGCACCGCGATCGACACGGGGTACGCCACCTATCGGTATACGCGTGCAGGGTCTGCCGTTATTGAAGCCGCCCTACGGGTTGATTACCGCGATCGACATGAATCGAGGGGAAATACGCTGGCAGATTCCCCATGGCGCTACTCCGGATCGGGTGCGCAACCATCCACTGTTACAGGACTTGGACATTCCTCGCACCGGCCAGAACGGCTCGGTAGGCACCCTGGTTACCAGCACCTTGCTTATTGCCGGAGAGCCGGAGATGACCACCGATAGCGAGGGTCATCGCTCAGCCAGGTTGCGAGCCTACGATAAGGCCACTGGCGCAGAGGTAGGTTCAGTCGAGTTGCCGGCGCCGCAAACCGGATCACCCATGACCTATATGCTGGAGGACGAGCAGTACATCGTCATCGCGGTGAGTGGCGGTGGCTATTCCGGTGAATTACTGGCCTTTAAATTACCCTAACCCGGCTCACGCTATTTTGTTGTGGTGCGTTAGCTAAAAGTGTGTTGCAGGCTAACCCCGCCTGGCCGGCAAACTGCTAAGAAGTGGCGCAAGGCGGCTCCTAACCAAGACTAGCTTCATAACAATTGTCTCATGTGATACGAGTGGGTTTAACGCTCGCGGGATGAGCAGCAGTGGCAGGTAGCATGGGTCACGTCAGAACGGTAGTTAGACCAAACTAATTCGATCCCGGTTCTGCTTCCAGTCGCCGAGCACCACCGAGGATGCCAGGAAGTGCGTAGTTCCCTTCGTGACAGGCATATTCATACATGCCACTGCCTTCGGGTCGTCGATGCATGGTAATTTCACCGGTCCAGGGACGTCGGTAGGCAGCGGGATCTTCCAGCGTAAAGGTGTAGCGAATCTTGTTACCGCTTAACATATCGAAACGCTCGGTCACCTTGGTGTTTTCGGTGAGTCCCCAGCGAGACTGATACGGATGCAGCCCCACCGTTTCCACCACCAGGGTGTCACCTTCCCAATGCCCGATCGAGTCTCCCATCCATTTAGCCAGCCTGGTTCGATGTTCGTCATCGATGCGAATGATGCGCACGTCATGCACCATCTCCACCAGGATCATGACATAGTCCGGAGTCTGCACGATCTGATAATTGTTGTTGTACATCACCGGCATCATCGGTGGCCCTGAGCTGGAGCCGAAGGCCAGCAGGCAACGCTCTCCCAGGGGTCGTAATTCCGGTCCATCGAAGGGCTCTACGCCGGGCAGGGTGCGTAGTTGAGAGCGCAAGTCCTTACCGCGCCAATTCTCGACATAGGGGATTTGTCCATCGGCCGGATCGACAATAATGGAGGTGCGATATTCGCCGTTAATCTCGATCACGTCGGTGCCTCGATCCACCCAGAAATTATTGTAGCCGCCAACGTTGCGGCCGGCATTCGGCGCCTCACGATCTGGATCACTGGGTTGGGCACGATTGCTGATTACTTGTCGCCAGCGTGCTTCCTGGGCTTCTTTTTGATCGAGAGTTAGAAAACCAATATTGCCAAACTCCGCAGGACGCTGCAGAGGAGTCTGCGTGGCATTGCTCCAGATTCCCTGCAGATCGGGTTTACCATCGGCGGTTCTGCGGATGTCTGGATCAGCGGCGCTAGCTGACAGTGGCGCCATGAGCGAAATACAGAGCGTGATAATTGCCGGAGTTAGTTTTTTCATGTGTTCTCCAACCAGTGCGCACTTAGATAAAAGTGAGGTTAGTAAGATCGAAGCTCGATGGTGATTGACCATAGCATCAGGTCCGCTTGTTTTCAATATTCACCCTGCGGTTGACTAGGGCCGCATGGAATCTCGGAGGTGGTTCTAAGTTGTTGTTATAGCTTAACTAAATCAATCTGAAGGGCTGATGCGTCAGGCGGAATCCATTGTATTGATAGCGGTGTTATGATAGTTTCGATCGAGTTCAAAACGGTGTCAGCAGGTAATGACTTTTTAAGCAAAACACAATTAAAAGTAAGAAAAACCAGATTCAACAAAGGCATTAAATTCTCATCACAGGTGTCCGCCATGAAGAAAATTATTCTCTGTCTCTGCTTAATTATGCTGCCTCTGCAATTCGCTATCGCGAACGATCGAATTGGCGACTTTGCCCTGTTGGATCACAATGGAACCTTTCATCAGTTGAGTTACTACGATGACATGCAGGCCGTCGTGGTGTTGGTGCATGCGGTTCAATGTGAAGCCCTGCAGCAATCGGTGAGTGGATTTAAAGTTGCGCAAGCCGCGTTCGAGCCGCGCGGTGTTGAGTTCATGCTGCTCAATGCCGAAGGAAGTACGCGGGAAATATTGCGCCGTGAAGCCGATCGGCTCGGTCTGAATATGCCAATCCTGATGGATGACGCACAGCTGGTTTCCGAATCATTAGGGGTTAGGCATGCCGGGGAAGTATTGGTGCTGGATCCATTGACATTCTCGATTGTTTTTCGTGGCCCGGTTGGAGCAGGCTTAACCGCTGCAATTAATCAGGTGCTAGCGGGCGAATCTGTACTCGAGGCAGAGCTACCAGGTACCGGTTGTGCGATCCAGTATGCAGCCAGGGATCAGCATCGGCAGTCAGGTATCTCTTATGTGAGTGATGTGGCCCCTATCATCGCCAAAAATTGTGCCGAATGTCATCGACAAAATAGTATTGCGCCGTTTGCCCTGGACAGTCATCAGATGGTACAGGATGGTCTCCGATGATTCGGGAGGTAGTCATGACCAAGCGCATGCCGCCTGGGCAGGTAGACCCCCATGTGGGCAATGTCATCGGGATGTCCAATCTCAGTAACGCAGACCAACAAACCCTGATCCACTGGATCGATGCCGGTGCTTTAAAAGACGGGGAAACCGATCCACTGGCGGCGTTGGTATGGCCGGATTCCAAGTGGCGCTCAGAACCAGGCACCGAACCCGATCTCATCGTTAAGATACCGCCACAGCAGATTCCCGCCACTGGTGTTATCGAGTATCTCAATATCGTGGTGGACATCCCCTTGCAAGAGGACGTGTGGATTCGTGGTAGCGAAATCGTTCCCGGCGATTATTCGGTGTTGCACCATGTGATAACGCGTATCGTGGCACCGGATGAAAACGGGGATGACGTTGTCACCGAGGAGGGCGATGATGAATTCGTGGGCCAGGACAAAACAGACGTGCCGCTGGCCAGACTGTCGGGTTATGTGCCCGGTCGTCGGCCAAGCTTGACGCCCAACGGCGGTGGACTACTCAGAAAAGGCTCGGCTGCACGCTTCCAGCTGCACTACACCACCTCCGGCAGAGAAGTCCTCGATGAAAGCGAACTGGGAATCTATTTCTATCCGCAAGGTGTGGTGCCTGAAATCGAGAAAAGAAGTGGCGGCAGAGCCCTGAATGCGCGCTTCGAGATTCCGGCATTTGCCAAAGATTATGAAGTAGTTCAGTCGGCCTTCGTCGAGAAAGATGCCTACCTGCTGAGTTTCATGCCGCACATGCACTTTCGTGGCAAGCGCATGAAATTTGTGGCCAAGTTGCCCGATGGTACCGAGCAGGAGATCCTGTCGGTACCCCACTATCAATTTAATTGGCAGGTCCGGCATCAAATTGAGCCGATGTTTGTACCGGCGGGCACGGAGATCGTGGCCATTGGCGCCTTCGATAATTCCGCACAGAATCAGTTCAATCCCGATCCCAGTCAGGATATCGATTGGGGTCCACCGAGTTGGGAGGAGATG